>NZ_JBSFMM010000040.1:0-60468 GCF_053599555.1 Streptomyces sp. NPDC000941 | reverse complement strand
GGATCAGGCTGCCCTCAGCTTCACCACGCTGCTGCGACAGCGCAGCGGCGAAGGTCTCCCACCTCCACTCGGATAATCAGCGCCTCACGGCGCTCCCGCACGACGTCCCATGACGTGCCGACGGGTTGCAGCTGCGCGCTGTGCCCGCTGGGCGGCGTCCACAGCAGGATGGGGTGGTTGTTCGTCGTCTCCACAGGAGCCCCCGACGTCATCGGTGATCAGGTGATGACCGACCGTAAAGACACCGGGGGCTGATGACCCGAGCTGTCAGTTCGGGTGCACCACAGGCTCGTCGGTCAGAGGACGCCGATCCGCTCAGCAAGCTTCTCTGCCTGCCTGGCGTGCATCGTCCGGCCGCGTCGGACCACCATGAGAATCAGCTCGCGTGCCAGAGGAGTTCGCGCCAGATCCTCCGGCGCGAACTCCTCAAGCTCCCTCAGACTCAGAAGTACTGCAGCGTCCTCGCGGCGCAGACTGTGGCAGCGTGCCACTTCCAGATTGAAGGTGAACAACCGCTCCATCGACGGAAGTCGGCTGGTGTCCACATCGTCAGCGACGTGCAGGGCCTCGCTCGCGTCACCGGCCTCCATCTCGATGCTGACGCAGTGGAGAACCACATTGGTGGGGCCGAAGACGGTCCACATGATGTTGCCCTCACCTGCCAGTTCAGCCGCCGGGGCCGCCCGTTCCGTCAACCGCTCGCGCGCTGCCGACCAGTTCCGTCCTCGCGCTTCTGCGACCACCGCCACCAAGTGCAGCGCACCTGACATGGCGACGCGGTCCGGCTCGGCCATGGGTACCGCCCGCAGTTGTTCAACCGCGCGCAGCGCGACCTGCTCCGCGCCGTCGGGGTCTTGAGCAGCGAGGAGGGTATGGCCAAGGTTCCACTGCGCGGCCGCCATGCGCAGCGGATCATCTGCCTCTTCGGCGGCCCGCACAGCGCGGTCCGCGGCCATCATCGACAGGTCTACCCGGCCCGTACGACGTAAGTACGATCGCAGCAGAAAGTACAGGTCGGCCATCACGCGCATGACGTCGCGACGTGCGTCGGCGTCTCCGGCTCCACGGTGAGCCCTGGCGGCGTGCCCAACGTCCGCGATCAGATCGGCCAGGACCTGCCCCACATCCGTGAACCGGGTCTTGCTGCTCTGCCACTTCTGCCACGCGCCATCCACCCGCTCACGCAACAAGACCGGATCCGCAGCGAGGGTGCTCCGTGGCGGCCCGAAGCCCATCAGGGCCCGCACGATCGCGGGCTCGGTGGTGTCGGGGGATGTGCTGTTGGGCACGACCGTCTCAGCGATCAGTGCGGCGGTGGGCACTCCGAGCTCCTGAGCGATGGAGTACAGGATGGGTAACGACGGGATCTTCAGACCTCGCTCGATCTGCGAGAGGTAGTCGGGCGAGATCCCGACAAGACCGGCGACGACGTCTTGCCGCCGTGCGCCGCGGTAGTGCCTGATTCTGTCGCCGATGGGCAGATCGGGTGCGACCATGCAAACCTCCACGCGTGTCCCTACTCAGCGTATGGCGCAGGTCACCATGTGGAGTCGGTATCCAACGATCGAAGGGGTGGGCAGTGTCGGCAAAGCGGCTCGTGCTGTGGGACATCGACCACACTCTCGTTGACACCCGGGGTGTCGGCCGCGAGTTGTGGGCCCAGGCGTTCGAAGAGATCACCGGCCGGCCCATGCGGGAGCAGGCGAAGATCGACGGGTCGACCGAGCCGGTCATTCTCCGCGAGACGCTTCAACTGCACGGACTGCAGGACGACCGCAGGCAATTCGAGCGCTTCGCCCAGGCGCTCGGCACCGCACACATGCGGCGCGCTGCCGAGCTTCGCGAGCGTGGGCACGCCCTCCCCGGCGCGACGTCGTTGCTCGCCGCCCTGACGGCGCGTGACGGCATCGCGCAGACGGTGGTGACCGGCAACATCCGCGCCGCCGCCGAGGTCAAGCTGGCCGCCTTCGGCCTCGACCGCCACCTGGACCTCACGATCGGTGCCTTCGGCGAGGACGCCGACGGACGCCCGGAGCTGGTGCGTATGGCCTTCAAGCGTGCTCAGGCGCTCCCGACGCAGGCTGTGCTGCTCGGCGACACCCCTGCCGATGTGCAGGGCGCGCTGGACGCGGGCGTCCGCGTGATCGGTGTGGCCACTGGGCGCGCCAGCGCGGATGAGCTCCGGACCGCAGGAGCCGCGACCGTGGTTGATGACCTCTCCGACACGACGCAGATGCTGGACATCCTGACTCACTGAGAGATCGAAGCCGGCCAGACCGAGGCCAAGGCGAGGGGCAGGACCCCATGAACATCAACGAGTTGGTCGGCGAGCGCTCGCCGCGTACGGCCGGACCGCGAGACCGAGCACCGGTTCGGAAGCCGACCGTTCAGAAGCCCACCGTGGTCTCGAAAGGGCCGCGTGCCTGCGTGAGCTGGTACCAGCGGTCGGCGAGGGCGTCCGGGTCGCCCTCGCCCGAGCCGGGCACGATCGGCACGCCGATGGACAGGTGGCCGACCCAGACGCCTTCGCCGGCGAGGTCGTCGTGCAGGCCGCGGGCCCAGGAGCGCAGGCCGGCCAGGGCGATGCCCGAGTTGCTCATTCCCGGGATGGGGGCGACGGCGGTCGTGCCGGTGGTGAACAGCAGGGCGCCGTCGCGGGCCTCGCGCATGGCCGGCAGGACCGTCGCGGCCGCGGTGAGAGCGCCGCCGACGAGCATGTCGAACATGGGGCGCACCGATTCCGGGGTGGTCTCCGCTGCGGAGGTGAACCCCATCGCCTTCAGGTCGGGCACCTGCCCGGCCACATTGGGGAAGGTGGGGGCCGGGCTGTAGGAGAGCACGCCGATCCGCCCGAGTTCGTCGGCGGCCGTGTTCAGCGCGCCGGTCAGGCCCGCGGCGTCGGTGACGTCGGCCGGGTAGGCACGGACAGTGATTCCCTCGGCGGTCAGAGCGTCGGCGATGCCCTGCAGCTTGCCCGCGTTGCGGGCGATCAGGGCGACGGGGTGCCCGGCGATGCCGAAGCGGCGGGCGATCGCGCGTCCCAGGCCCGGGCCGGCGCCGATGACCGCGACCGTGGGGGGCGTGGAAGGAGTGGAGGACATGCTGCTACCTCGATTGCTTACGATGAGTGCGTAGCCCCACGGTAGGTATGTATCGAGGACCTCACAAAAGGCACATTGATGTTCGCAGAGCACACCACTGATCCTGAGCACGCCGCCTTCCCCGCCCCGCATCCGTGCGAGTCCTGGCCGGACAACGGGCGCGGATTCCGGGAGACCCTCGACCGGATCGGCGACAAGTGGTCGGTCCTGGTCATCGGGATCCTCAGCCAGGGCCCCCTGCGCTTCGGCACTCTGCACCAGCGGGTCCCGGGGGTCTCCCAGCGCATGCTCACCCTCACCCTGCGCCACCTGGAACGCGACGGCATCGTCACCCGCACCGCCTACGCCGAGGTCCCGCCGCGCGTCGAATACGAACTGACCGCGCTCGGGGAGAGCTTGCGCGGAACGGTCTACGCCCTCGCCCGGTGGGTCACTGACCACAACGACGAGATCGAAACCGCGCGCCACCACTACGACGCGCGCTGACCCGGCCGTCGGCCGGACTACTTCAGCTTCGGCGAGAACGCAGCACTGCCGGGACATCGCCTTCACCACTCATGACCTCGCCCTGAAGATGCTTACCGAGCCCTCCGCAGCCATCTATACATCATGTTTATACACGCCGTGTATAGTCCGAGCCGTTCAAGACCATCCGGCACTGTCGGCACGTCAGAAAGGCTCGTCCATGTACGCCAAGGCATTGGCGCCCGAGTACCAAGGCGCCCTCAGCTCCCTCTCGGTGAACTCCTCCCTGACCGACGTCCTCGCCGAGGGGACCGACCGGCTGCGTGCCGCCGAACAGGTGGGCTCCCAGCGGGAGGCCGCGCGTTCGGGGCTCGCCGTGGCGGAGGCGCACCGCCGGTTGGGCCATGTCGAGGAGGCCGACCGCGCCTGGAAGGCGAGTTACCGCGCCGCCCGTGCGGCCGGTGACGTCGGTGCGATGGCGTGGGCGGTGTGGAGCGGCGGCACCCTCGCCCGGCAGCGGGGCTCGCTCGCCCTGGCCCGCCGGCTGCTCGCCCTCGCCGCCGAGCTGGGCAAGCGCGGCGACGACGTGGTGGCCCGGGGCTACTCGCTGGCCGGGCTCGCGGAGACCGGCCGTATCCAGGGCGACTACGAGGCCGTACACGCCCTCCACGAGCAGCTGCTCGCCGAGGCCCGCAAGCGCGGCGAGGCTCGGCACACCGTCTGGGCGCTGGAGGGCATCGCCCAGATCCACCGGAACACCGGCTCGTACGACACCGCCTTCGCGATGTTCGAGGAGGCCGCCGCCATCGCCGCGCAGGCCGACGACCAGCGCGGCCGGGCGTGGGCGCTGCGCGGCATGGCCGACATCGTGTCCCTGCGGGACAAGAATGTGGACCGGGCCCTGGTGCTGCTGTCCGAGGCGGAGGTCGTCTGCCGCAGGATGAAGCTGACCAGCGCGCTGGCCTACAACCTCAAGATGCGCGGCAACGTCCTCTTCCGCGCCGGACGTTACGCGCCCGCCCGGGAGTGCTACGAGACGGCGCTGGCCGAATTCCGCGCCATGAGCGAACCGCGCGGCACGGCGCTGTCCCGCCTGGGGCTGGCCAAGACGCTCGCCCGGCTGGGGCAGGACCCGGCGCGCACCGCCGTGGAACTGGACGACCTACAGGGGGAGCTGGACCGCATCGGGCTGCGGCACGCCCGCGAGATGGTCGACGCGGCGTACGAGGAGCTGGGCATATCCCGGACCGGTGCGCACCGTGCATCCGCCGCAGCCGTACCCGGCGCGCGTAAGGCCCGAGAGGCGGTGGCCGCCCGATGACCGCGCCCGCGCCACTGCTCCCGCGCCCGACCACCACCACCCCACCCGTCCCCGCTTCCGCGGCGCAGACCCTCGCCCGCTGCCGGAGCCTCGTACTCCCCGCGCTGACCGCGGCCGTGGAACGGCTCCATCCGTATCCGGGCGAGATGGCTGCCTTCTCCTTCGGCTGGTGCGAAGTGGGCGGCACCCCGGCCGCCGGACGGCCCGGTGGCGGCAAGAGCGGCGGCAAGGGCGTACGCCAGGCCCTGGCCGTGCTCGGCGCGGAGGCGGCGGGCGCGCCCGGGGCGACCGCGGTGGCCGGGGCGGTCGCCGTCGAGCTGATCCACGCCTTCTCACTTCTGCACGACGACATCATGGACGGCGACGAGACCCGGCGCCGGCGCGCTTCCGTATGGAAGGCGTACGGCACCGGCCCCGCCGTTCTGGCGGGGGACGCGCTGTTCGCCCTCGCGGTGCAGACGCTCGCCGAGTCGTCCGGCCCGCACGGCGGCGCGACGCTCCGTCAGCTTTCGCGGGCGCTGGGCGACCTGCTGCACGGCCAGGCGGAGGACCTGCTGTTCGAGTCCCGCCCCTGGACCGGTCCCGACGCGGTCCGTACCGCCGAATACCGCGCGATGGCCGAGGGCAAGACCGGGGCGCTGCTGGGCTGCGCCGCGGCCCTCGGCGCCCAGCTCGCGGGCGCTCCGGAGCCGGTCGTCACCGCGCTGGACCGGGCCGGGCGCCACGTCGGGGTAGCCTTCCAGGCTGTGGACGATCTGCTCGGCATATGGGGCGATCCGCGGGTCACGGGCAAGCCCGTGCACGGCGATCTGCGCCGGAGGAAGAAGACGCTGCCCGTACTGGCGGCCCTGGCCGCCGACGGCCCGGCCGCCCGCGAACTCGCCGCCCTTCTCAGCGCTGCCCTGGACTCCGACACCCCGGACGACGCGGCCGTCCACCGCGCCGCCGAACTCGTCGAGGAGGCGGGCGGCCGCGCAGCCACCCTCGCCGAGGCCCATCACCATCTGGACGCCGCCCGCGCCCAGCTGGCCTCCGTCCCGCTGGCCCCGACCGCGGCCGCCGAACTCCTGGCCCTGCTGCCGTTCCTCGTCGACCGCGCGCTGTAACGGTCCGGTGTGACGGACCGCCACCCCTTTGGCCCGCTGTGCGCGCGGCGCCGGGCCGCCTCACCCATGCTGGCCAGGGAGAAGGCCGCTGAGCTGGTGTGGAAGGACTGGTGTGGAAGGACGGGGCCCGATGAGGCTTGTCGTCGATCTCAACCGATGCCAGGGGTACGCCCAGTGCGTCTTTCTGGCGCCGGACGTGTTCTCCCTGAAAGGGGAGGAGGCCCTGCGGTACACCCCTTACGTCGACGACTCGCGCCGTGAGCAGGTGGCCGCCGCGGTGGCCGCCTGCCCGGTCCAGGCGATCCTGATGGACGACGTGATCGACGACACGACGGATGACGTGGACGACGTGGACGACATGGACGACGACATGGCGTGCGACCCGCTCCCGGCGGCCTTCGATGTCCACCACTGACGAACGCGGCGCGAGCCCCGCCCACCGCCCCGACGACAGCCTGGCGCGGCTGCGGCGCGAGGGGCGGATCGTGATCGTCGGCGCCTCCCTGGCCGGGCTGCGGGCCGCTGAGACCCTGCGCGAGGAGGGCTTCGCCGGTTCGCTCACGATCATCGGCGACGAGCCCGACCGGCCGTACGACCGGCCGCCGCTGTCCAAGCAGGTGCTGGTGGGCGGCGCGGCCGCGGACCGCACCACGCTGCCCCGACGCCGGGCGATCCGGGCCCACTGGCGGCTGCGGACCGCCGCCACCGGTCTTGACCTGACGGCCCGTCGGGTGCGCCTGGCCGACGGCGACGAGGTGCCGTACGACCGGCTGCTGATCACCACCGGCGCCCGCTCCCGCCCCTGGCCGCACCCCGCCGAAGCCGAGCTCGACGGCGTCTTCGTACTGCGTACCCGCCGGGACGCGGAACGGCTGGGGCGGCGGCTGATGGCCGGGCCCCGGCGGGTGCTGGTCATCGGCGCGGGCTTCACCGGTTCGGAGATCGCGTCCGCCTGCCGGGAGCTGGGGCTGCCCGTCACCGTCGCCGAACGCGGCCCGGCACCGCTGGTGGGCGCCCTGGGCGGGGTGATCGGCCAGGTCGCGGCGGAGCTGCAGCGGGAGCACGGCGTCGATCTGCGCTGCTCGGTCATGGTCACCGCGCTGGAGGGCGACGCGGCGGGGCGGCTGCGGCGCGCCCATCTGTCCGACGGCACCGCCCTCGACGTGGACCTGGCCGTGGTCGCGCTCGGCGCCGTCCGCAACACCGAATGGCTTGACGGGTCGGGGCTCGGCGCCGGGCCCCGGGGCGTCGCATGCGACGCCGGGTGCCGGGCGTTCGACGTCCGGGGCCTGGTCACCGACGACGTGTTCGTGGCCGGGGACGTCGCCCGGTCCCCGCATCCGCTCTTCGGCTATCAGTTCCTGTCCCTCGACCACTGGGGCAACGCCGTCGCGCAGGCCGAGGTCGCGGCGCACAACATGATCAGCCCCGGCCCGGACCGCCGCCCCCACCTGTGGGTCCCCGCCTTCTGGTCCTCGCAGTTCGGGGTGAACATCAAGTCGATCGGGGTGCCCTCGATGGGCGAGGAAATCCTCATCGCCCAGGGGTCCCTGGCCGAGCGCAGCTTCGCCGGCGTCTACGGCTGCCAGGGCCGCGTCGTCGCCGCCGTCACCTTCGACCAGACCAAGTGGCTGGACTTCTACCGGCAGCAGATCGAGACGGCCGCGCCCTTCCCGCCGCCCTTCCGCTCCGTGGACCGCCGGCCCGACGGACTGCACCCGGTCCCCGCCGAATTCCCCGACCCCTCCCTGCCGTCCCACGGGCCGACCGTGACCCTCAGCGGCTACTCGCCGACCGAACGGCGGATCTTCTTCACCCCCGCCCGGGCCTGACGGGCCCCAGCCCGGGCCTGACGGGCCCGCCACCCGGAAGGACTCTCCGTCATGACGTACGGCACATATCTGCGGAAGATCACCGACCCCGCCAACCGCGCCGACCCCTACCCCCTCTACGCCGAGCTGCGGAAGACGCCCGTGCTGCGGGACGAGGGCGGCCCGTACCTCGTCAGCACCTACTGGGAGATCCACGGCCTGCTGCACGACCCGCGGCTCAGCTCCGACCCCCGTAACCTCGACCCGGACGCCGCCGCCGCGCTCGCCGTGGCCGAGGAGGCGGACGACCCGACCCTGCCGCCGAGCTTTCTGCGGCTCGACCCGCCCGAGCACGACCGGCTGCGCCGCATCGCGACGTACCCCTTCGGGCCCCCGCACACCCCGCGGCGGATCCACGACATGCGCGGCGAGCTCGCCCGGATCGTCACCGACCTCATCGACGACTTCGAGGGCCGGGACCGGGTCGACCTGGTCGACGACTTCGCTTACCCCTTCCCGGTGACCGTGATCTGCCGGCTGCTGGGGGTGCCCCGCGCCGACGAACCCCTCTTCCACGCCTGGGCCGACACCATGCTCACCAGCCTCGACCCCGCCGCCGCCTCGGACGCGAACAACGCCGACCGGCGCCGGGCCGTCCGGCAGGCCCGTGTCGAACTGGGCATGTACCTGTCCGAGTTGATCGAGGACCGCCGCCGCGCACCGGGCGAGGACATGCTCTCCTCCCTCATCCACGGGGACGGCCCGGACGGCCGGATGAGCCACGCCGAACTGGTCAGCACCGCCGTACTGCTGCTGATCGCCGGGCACGAGACGACCGTCAACCTGATCGCCAACGGAATGCTGACCCTGCTGCGCCACCAGGACGTCCTCAAGCGGCTGCACGACGACTCACGCCTCGCCGTCCCGCTGGTGGAGGAGGTGCTGCGCTACGAGCCCCCGGTCCAACTGCTGCCGCAGCGCACCCCGCTCACCGATATCGACATCGCGGGCGTCACCATCCCCAAGGGCGCGGCCGTCTGGCTGGTCCTGGCCTCCGGCAACCGCGACCCGAAGCGCTTCCCCGACCCCGACCGGTTCGACCCGGACCGCAAGGACAACCAGCACCTGGGCTTCGGCAGCGGCATCCACATCTGCTACGGCGCGCCGCTGGCCCGGCTGGAAGGCCAGATCGCGCTCGCCGAACTCGCCCGCCGGCTGGAGAACCCCCGGCTGCTGGAGGACCCGCCCCCGTACCGCCACAACGCGGTGCTGCGCGGTCCGCGCCACCTGCCCGTCGGTTTCGACGGCGTACGCCCGGCCCGGGAGCCCTGAAGGCGCCGCTGGCACACGCGGATGCGGACGCGGATGCGGTTCAGCCACGGCCGCGTCTGAAGCGGTCCGCCGCCTCGGCGAGGTCCACGATCGGGTCGGGGTAGGCGAGGGCGGCGCGGTCCGGGCCGGGCAGCCGCCAGGGGCGGTGCACGGCCGGGCCCTGGACGGCGGCGAGTTCGGGCACCCAGCGGCGTACGTACTCCCCTTCGGGGTCGTGGCGCAGCGCCTGGGTCAGCGGGTTGAGGATCCTGCCCGGGCGGGTGTCGGTGCCGGTACCGGCCACCCACTGCCAGTTGAGCTGGTTGTTCGCGATATCGCCGTCCACCAGCAGCGCGAGGAAGTGCCGGGCACCGGTGCGCCAGTCGACGTACAGGGTCTTCGCCAGAAAGCTCGCCGCCACCAGCCGCGCCCGGCCCGGCATCCAGCCTTCCCGCATGAGCTGGCGCATCGCCGCGTCCACAACCGGATAGCCGGTCAGCCCCGCGCACCAGGCCGCGATCTCGTCCGCGTCATGGCGCCAGCGGTCGTGCCGCGGGCGGTAGTCGCGGTGGGCGGCATCCGGGCGCGCGGCCAGCACCTGGTGGTGGAAGTCCCGCCAGGCCAGCTGCCGTACGAACGCCTCGGCCCCCGGACCGCCCGCGTCCAGCGCCCGGCGCGCCACCTCCACCGGCGACAGACAGCCGAAGTGCAGATAGGGGGAGAGCCGGGACGTGGCGTCCCCGGCCAGGTCGTCCTGCCGCCCGGCATAGTCCGCCAGCGGCCCCGCCACCCACAGCCGCAACCTGCGACGGGCCGCCGTCTCACCCCCGGCGGGCAGACCGGGGGAGGCCGCGCCCGGGGCCAGCGACGCCGCGGTGGGCAGGGCGACGGACCGGACCGAGGGCACGCGAACCACACGCGGCGCGCGGAGCGGAGCGCGCCAGGGCTCGCTGCGCCAGCGGCGGTAGTACGGGGTGAAGACCGCGAAGTGGTCCTTGCGCGGGGCTCCGCCGGAGGTGCTGTGGTCCTCAGCGTGGTCCTCGCGCGGGGCTCCGCCCGAGGTGCTGTGGTCCTGGCCCGGCCGGCCGCTGCCCGAAGGCACGAGCACACCGGGCGCGACCACCGTCACCGCGCCCTCGTGCACCCGTAGCTCGCGCCGCCCGCGCGCCAGCGCCGCGCGCAGCCGCGCCTCGCGCCGCGCCGCGTAAGCGCTCGCGCCGCCCGCAACGTGCACCGCCCCGGCCCCGACGCGCGCCGCGACCCGGCAGGTCTCCTGGACCACCTCGCCCCGCCGGACCACCAGCCGTCCGCCGCGCGCCCGCAGCGCCGCGTCGAGGTCGGCGAGGCAGTCAGCGAGAAAAGCGGCCCTATTGGGCACGACGAAATCCGCGTCCCGTATCCCGGAATCGATGACGAACAGCGGCACCACGCTCTCCGCCTCCCGCAGCGCGCCGTTCAGCACAGGGTTGTCGTGCACCCGCAGATCCGCGGTGAACAGGGCGACGCTCACGCGCACCGGCACTCACCACCCCGCTCAACCGGCCGCTCAGCCGGGCACGGCCGCGTGCGCCTCGGCGCGGGCGGCGACGTTCCGGGCCATGCCGTCGAAGACCAGACCGCCGCAGGCCGCGCCGCCCCAGCCGCAGAGTCGGCCGGTCAGCCCGTGCGGCTCGAAGACGGCGTGCTGCCGGTACACCGCGCCGCCCGCCCCGTCCTCGCCCACCGAGATCTCCAGCCAGGCCGGTCCGGGCAGCGGCAGTTCGGACCGCAGGCGCAGCCGCCGCCGCGGCTCCACCTCCTCGACCCGCCAGAAACGCAGCCGGTCCCCGGCCCGCAGCGGGGCGGCCTCCCGGCGGCCCAGGTGCAGACCCACCCGGCCGACCACCGTGTCCAGCCAGCCGCGCAGCGCCCAGGCGGGCGGCAGGGACTGCCAGCGTTCCCCGCGCGCGATTCCCTCCACCGCCTGCCAAAGTTCCTCCGGCGCCGCGTCCACCACCCGCTCGCGGTGGTCGACGCGGCGGCTGCCGCCCGCCCAGGGCGGGTCCGTCGGCAGCGGATCGCTCGGCTCGGGCGGTGCCGCATGCGACCGCAGTGCCAGCCGTAGCGCCTGGTCCAGGGGGAGTGGGCCGTCCGAAGGACAGTCCAGCAGCTCGGCCGAAGGACCGGCCGAAGGCATCGGCACATAGCGAGCGATGTCCCCCTCCCCGCAGACCACTTCATGCCGCAGCGACTCCACCAGCGGGCGGGCGAGGGCGCCCGGTACGGGCGTGACCAGGCCGACCCACAGGCTGGAGAGGCGTGGGGTGAGCACCGGCACGGGGATCACCAGCCGCCGCGGCAGCCCGGCGACGGCCGCGTACCGCCGCATCATGTCGCGGTAGGTGACCACGTCCGGCCCGCCGATGTCGAAGGCGCGGTTCACCTCATACGGCAGCCGGGCGCAGCCCACCAGCAGCCGGAGCACATCGCGGACGGCGATCGGCTGGGTCCGGGTGCGCACCCAGCGCGGGGTGACCATCACCGGGAGCCGTTCGGTCAGATGGCGCAGCATCTCGAACGAAGCCGAACCCGAGCCGATGATCACACCGGCCCGCAGTACGGCCGTGGGCACGCCTGACGCCAGCAGCACCCGGCCCACCTCGGCCCGCGAGCGCAGATGGGGGGACAGCTCGCGCTCGGGCACCCCGGACGGGGTCAGTCCGCCGAGGTAGACGATCCGCCGGACCCCGGCGGCGCGCGCCTGTTCCCCGAAGTTCCGGGCCGCCCGGCGGTCGGTCTCCTCGAAGCCGGGGCCGGTTCCGAGCGAGTGCACCAGGTAGTACGCGACGTCCACGCCCTCCATCGCCGCCCGTACGGACCGCGCGTCCAGGACGTCCCCGCGCGCCTGCCCCACCCGCTCCGCCCAGGGCTGCCGGCGCAGCTTGTCGGGCGAGCGGACCAGACAGCGCACCGGATGCCCGGCCGCCAGCAGTTCGGGCACCAGTCTGCTGCCGATGTAGCCGGTCGCCCCGGTGACCAGGCAGCGCGGCGGCGGGGACAACGCGGACGACGCGGACGACGGGTCGAGGTTGCGGTGATCTGCCATGCCGGACTCCGTGACTACAAAGACTCCGTGACCGGTGGCCTCCCCCAAGCCATGCTCCGGGCCTCCGCCGGGCGGCGCAACCGCCGGGCGCGTGGAGTGGCCGCCCGCCGAAGGGCGTCGGAGGATGAGAGCAAGCGATGTTTGGAGGGCACGGTGTTCGAGGCCGACGACATCCGAAAATGGCGCGACCATGACGTGGTGGACAGCTCCAGCCGCAAGATCGGCACGTTGGAGTCGATTTACGTGGACACCGCCACCGATGAACCCGCTTTCGCGACGATCACGGTCGGCATGCCGACCCGACGGCGGCTGGTGTTCGTACCGCTCGACGGCGCGAAGGTGGGCCCGGACTATCTCAAGGTCACGTACCCCAAGAACCTGGTGCGGGACGCCCCGTCGATCGGAACCGATGACGTGCTGCCCGCCACCGAGGAAGAGGCGGTCTTCAAGCACTACGAGCTGAGCTATCAGCCGGGCGCCGGCGGCGAGCGGCGGCTGGCCCGCCCCTGACCACGCTGCGCACTTTGAGCAGGAGAGGGTGAGATGGCGCTGTTCCTGCTGCTGCTCCTGGTGGCCGTCGCGCTCGGGATCACCGGGGCGGTCGTCAGCGGGCTGCTCTACCTGCTGATCATCGGCGTGGTCGTCTTCCTCGCCGACATGGTCTTCCTCGGCACGCAACTGCGGCACAGCGGCAGGCGCCCGGTCCGCTGACGCTTCCCACTGGTCTCACTGAGCTGACCCCGGGCAGCACAAAACCTGCGAGGTGGGCTCCCTTCGCCGGCATTGTCCGGATCAGGTTGTTGGAGGTCGCCTTCCGGTCTCCCCGACCTTCCGGCCTCTCAGCCCGACCATCTAGGACGCGCCCTCTCCGGAGAACCTCTCCGTTCCGAAGAACCGAAGTTCTTCTTCCTGGAGTACAGACGTTCTCTTTCCCGAACGTGTCTCCGGTCGAGCTCCCTCGCTCGCCCCGCAGGCTGTTATTTACGTTACTCCCGCACCTTCTGCGCGACTAGTCCCGGTCAAACATTTTTACCCGATTTGCCGACTTTTTCGCTTCTTGCCCCCTCGGGGCGGCTCCAGGAACGGGCCCGGCGCGGGCGCGGAGCGGGCGACAGCCACCTGGCACTCCCGCGCCTTGGCTGCGCCGGGTGCCGCTTGCCCGGTAGGCTTTCCGTGTGATCTTCAAGCGCATCGGAAACGGTCGGCCGTACCCCGACCACGGCCGGGAAAGCACCCGCCAGTGGGCGGATGTCGCCCCACGCCCGGTACGTCTTGACCAACTGGTCACCACGAAGCAGCAGCTCGACCTCGAGACGCTGCTCGCGGAGGACTCGACGTTCTACGGGGACCTCTTCGCCCATGTCGTGAAATGGCAGGGCGATCTGTATCTCGAGGACGGGCTGCACCGCGCCGTGCGCGCCGCGCTCCAGCAGCGCCAGGTGCTGCACGCGCGCGTCCTGGAGCTCGGCTGATCGGTCGGCGCCCACACGACGCCCACACGAACGCCGCCCGCTCGCCGCACACCTGTCCGACGGGTCCGTTGGCCCTTTCGGGTTGGGCTGTGTGGCAACCATTGATCATTTAGTAGGCATCGTCACCAAGCCGCACTACGCTGCCGCTATGAGCATGCTCACCCCTCCCGGCATGGGCGGAAAGTACCGCATCACGGGCAACCGCTACCCGCGTATGCGCCGACCCCGAGGCCGCCGTCGGCTCGTATTCGCCGCGATGGGTACGGTCGTCGCCCTCGGCCTGGTCGGCTGGGGAACGCTTCAGCTCATCGACGTTTTCTCGGGCGGCGACGACGACAAGACGGTGCGCGCGGCGCGGGGCACGGCGGACTGCAAACGCGAGCCCGCCAAGGGCCAGGACCAGCACAAGGCCGACAAGGCCGACAAGACCGGTAAGGCCGGCAAGGCCGCGCGTACGGCCCAGCAGGCGCCGAAGTCGCTGCCCAAGCCCGCCGAGATCACCGTCAACGTCTACAACGCCACCCCGCGCACCGGGCTGGCCAAGGACACCGCCGACGAGCTGCGGAAACGCGGCTTCAAAATCGGCAAGGTGGGCAACGCGCCCGCCGCGTACGACAAGAAGGTCAAGGCCCCCGGCCTGCTGCTCGGCGCTCCGGCGGCCACCGACGGGCCCTTCGACGTACTCGCCACACAGCTCACCGGCGCCCAGACCAAGAACGACGCGCGCTCGGGCAAGGACGTCGACCTGGTCATCGGGACCGCGTTCAAGGACCTGGTCAAGGAGAAGGACGCCGTCAAGGCGATGGCCGCCCTGGCCACGCCCAAGCCGTCGTCCTCCGCCCCGACCTGCTGACGCCTCCCGGCCCGCCGTTCAAAAGGCTCATCGGCGGGCCGTGCCGCTCAGACCGCTGAGGCCGCTGAGGCCACTGCGACCGCTCAGCCGGCCGTCCCGTACATCCGGTCCCCGGCGTCACCGAGCCCGGGGACGATGTACCCGCTCTCGTTCAGCCGCTCGTCGACCGACGCGGTGACCACCGTGACGGGCGCGCCCGCCAGCTCGCGCTCCATGGTCTCCACGCCCTCGGGCGCGGCCAGCAGACACAGGGCGGTGACATCGTCGGCGCCACGGGCTATCAGCTCCCGGATCGCCGCGACGAGCGTCCCGCCGGTCGCCAGCATCGGGTCCAGCACGTACACCTGACGGCCGGAGAGGTCCTCGGGCATCCGCGTCGCATACGTCGACGCCTGCAGCGTCTCCTCGTCGCGGATCATGCCCAGGAAGCCGACCTCGGCGGTCGGCAGCAGCCGCACCATGCCGTCCAGCATCCCCAGGCCCGCCCGCAGGATCGGCACCACCATGGGGCGCGGATAGGACAGCCGCACCCCGGTCGTCGCCGTCACCGGGGTCTCGATGTCGACCTGGTCGGTGCGCACGTCCCGGGTCGCCTCGTAGGCGAGCAGGGTGACCAGTTCGTCGGCGAGCCGCCGGAAGGTGGGGGAATCAGTGCGCTTCTCGCGCAGCGTGGTGAGTTTGTGAGCCACCAGCGGGTGGTCGACGACATGGATCCGCATGGCATCGACAGTAACCGAGCGCCCCGACACCCACGCCGCCCGGCCGCGCTTCCGTCCCCTCCCTGCTCCGCCCTGCTCCTCCCGGCGGCATGTCGGACAACCCGGATGCGCCAGGTGCCACGCCGTCGGACGTTCCGCTGGTGAGGCCCGTAACAGTCGCCCTACCGGTCCGTTTCGGTCCGCGTGAGTTACATCTCTTTGGACTGGTGCACGACGCAGCGCGGAAGACCTCTCGCGAAGCGAAGGTTTCTGTCACGATGCCGATTGGGGTGGGGCACCGTCCCGCCCGCCCCAGCACGCCTATGACCAGTGGGAGAGTCACGGTGTACTTCGCCGCATTGCTCGCGCGCACCGCAGAAGGGTGGGAAGCGAGCGACACAGAGCTCGATGACGTGGAGACCCTGACAGATCTGATCGAACTGGCCCGTGAGGCCTCAGACGACGACACGGTGCTGGCCTTCATCGAGCACGAAGACGCGTGGTTCGGCGTCGTCCGTGTGGACGGCGAGGAGGACCCGCACATCTATGTATCGGACGCCGCCGCGGCCGCCCGCAGCTCGTACGGCCAGATGCTCACCGACGAGCTGCTCGGCCGGGGCGCCGACGAGGACCTGGACAGCCTCGTCGACCTGGACGGCACCGAGGACGGTGAGCCCGACGCGAACGACGACGAGGACGCCGACCCGGACGCGCCGGTCCCGGCGGGCCCGCTCGGCGACGCCGACATCCTCGCCGACCTCGGCATGAGCGAGAAGGAGCTGAAGGCCCTGGACGGGGACGCGCTCGAATCCATCGCCGACATGCTGGGCTGCAGCATGGAGGGGCTGGAGGCGGTGCGCTGATCGCTCCGTCGCCCACACTGGTGCCATGACCGATCCGCTGTCCGGCCTCCTCTCCGGTCCCGCCCCCGACCCCCTCCGCGACCCCTGGCGCGCACCGATGCGCCTCGCGCTGGAGGAGGCGGCGCGGGCGCCGGAGACGGGCGACGTGCCGGTCGGCGCCGTCGTGCTGGGCCCGGACGGCTCCCCCCTCGGTCACGGCCGCAACGAGCGCGAGGCCCACGGCGACCCCACAGCTCACGCCGAGGTCCTCGCGCTCCGCGACGCCGCCGGCCGCCTCGGCGGCTGGCGCCTGACCGGCTGCACCCTCGTGGTCACCCTCGAGCCCTGCACCATGTGCGCGGGCGCGATCGTCCTGTCCCGCGTCGACCGCGTGGTCTACGGCGCCACCGACGACAAGGCCGGCGCCGTCGGCTCCCTCTGGGACGTCGTCCGCGACCGCCGCCTCAACCACCGCCCCGAGGTCGTCCCCGGCGTCCTCGCAGACCAGTGCGCCGCCCTCCTCACCGCCTTCTTCCGCGCCCCCCGCCCCTAACCGATTTCGGAGTACGGCGGGCCGTCCGCTAAGCTCTCTCTCGGTAGCGTGTCCGAGCGGCCTAAGGAGCACGCCTCGAAAGCGTGTGAGGGGGCAACTCCTCCGTGGGTTCAAATCCCACCGCTACCGCTCTGAAGTACAAAGACAAGGGACCCGACCTGATCATCAGATCAGGTCGGGTCCCTTGTCGTGCTCCGTCTCGTTTTCCGTCCCAGAACCGTCCCATTACCGTCCCAGTCCGGGCCCTGCGAGCCGTCCTCCGGCCGCGACGGGATGTCCCCTCCTACGCTGTGGCCACCGCCACATCACGCCTCTGGGGGAACTGATGCTCCGACGAGCGGTACCGGCACCTGGGATCACTGAAGAGGGGACGGCGCCTGCCCGCCCCCCACGGACGCGCCGACTGTTCGCCTGGGCGTTGGATTTCGCCCTGGTCGTGGCAGTGGCCGTGCTGCTCGGCTGGTTCACCTTCCACCGGATCAGCGCCGAAGTGAGCGACGTGACGAGCCTTGCCGAAACCAGCGCCTGGCAGGTCATCACCTCGAACGGCGACCTGACGGGGGTGGGTCAGAAAGTCGGGGAGTCGCTGTGGCGGCATGCGGTGACGGCCGTCCAACAGGGCTTCGCCGCGCTGGTCGTGTTCACCTTCGCCTACCACTTCCTCTCGCTGGCCGTGCTGGGCCGCACCCCGGGCCAGGCGCTGACGGCCCTGTGTGTCGTCCGGCGCCGTGGCGGCGGGCGGCCCGGGCGGGGCCAGGCCGGGGTGCGCGCCGCCGTGACCGCGCTGGTCGATGTCGGCTGGTACGCGCTGGCCTGCTGCCTGCTGGCCGACGGCAAGGTCGCGCTCTCGGTGCTGTGCTGGGTCGTCGCCGTGGCCTTCTTCGCGCTCAACGCGGCGCTGGCGCTCGTGGGCTCCCGGAGGTCGCTGGCCGACCGGCTGGGTGGCGTCACGGTCACCAGCGCCTGGCAGGTCCGCGCCGCGCTCACCCGGCTCGGCGGCGCGGTGCGGCGGCGCGGTCCAGCCGGAGCATGAGAGCGACGCCCTGCCCTCGGCACGCGGCTCAGTGCTACGCCGCAGGCCAGTCGTCGGGGCCGCCGCCGTGCCACTCGATGAGCCGCGGGTCGTCGATGGGGGCGTCCTCCGTGATCAGGCCCGCGCGGCGCAGTACGCCCCGCAGTTCATCGGCGCTGACGACGACCCCGACGTCAGCGCCGTCGATCATGACACGGCGGCGCCCGTCGAGCGGCTCGTCCACCACCACGCGAGGCCGGTCCCTGGTCTTGTCCTCCATAGGTCCAGCGTCGCCATGACCGGCGCCGCCCGCACCTCGGGTCCGGCGGGCGGGTGGTCCGGGCGGGTGAGGATCAGCCGTGTGGGTCTGCTTGTGGTGCCCGGTCGTCTTGTGGTGCTTGGACGTCGGTGAAGAGTTCGGCGGAGTGGTGGACCTGGGCCAGACGGCGGAGCGCGGCGAGGAGTGCGTCGCCGAGGATGTTGCCGAGGATCACGGCCTCGGCCATGCCGTCGGTGTCGGGGCGGCGGCGGACGAGGTCCAGGTCGGTCGAGGCGATGACGTCGGCGGCGCGGGCGTAGTCGTCGAGCCGGTCGACGAATTCGTGCAGGCCCAGTTGGCGCAGGGCGCCGAGGACTTCGGCGGTCGCGGCGACCGAGGGGCTGTCCGCGGTGACCTTCCAGCTCTGGCGCTGGACGAGGTCGAGGACTTCGGCCGTCGCGTCCTCGCGGGCGTCGTCGTCGCAGTAGGCGGCGGTGCGGATGACGGTCTGCTGAGCCGCGCCGAGGACTTTGTGGGTGCCGGTGTCGGGGCTGTCGAGGGCGGCGATGACATCGCGCGCCACGGCGACGGACAGGCCGCCGACGTCGAGGAGCGCGCGGATCAGGCGCAGTCTCCGCAGGTGCCGGTCGTCGTAGTGGGCCTGGTTGCGGCTGGTGCGCTCGCCGGGCGGCAGCAGCCCTTCCCGCAGGTAGTACTTGATCGTTGGCGTGGGTACGCCGCTGAGGCTGCTGAGCTCCCCGACGCGCATCGATGACCCTCCGGCTTGTGGACTCTCCTTGCACTTTCGCACCCCCATGATAGATAGTCCCACTATCGGAAGTGGCACTATCTACTATCTATTCAAGGGGTGGGTTCATGCTGTCCTCTCTGGGGCGGCTCACCGCACGGCATCGCTGGTGGGTCGTGGTCGCGGCGGCGCTGTTGACCGTGTTGGGCGGTGTCTGGGGAACGGGCACCTTCGGAACGCTGACCGGCGGCGCCGGATTCGACGATCCGCACAGCGAGTCGGTGCGGGCCGACCGGATACTCGCCGGTCCGCTGGGCCGCCAGTCGGCCGATGTGGTGGTGCTCTACACCAGCGAGAAGCACACGGTGGACGACCCGGCCTTCGCCGACCCGGTCCGCAGGGCCCTGGACGGCGTACCCCGCGAGGGCGTCGCGCGCCTGGAGACGTACTGGTCGGTGAAGGGGGAGGACGGTGTACGGGCCCGGGAGTTCATCTCCCGCGACCGCCACGCCACCTACGCCACCGTCCAGTTCACCGCCGACGGCGACCAGGACCAGGTCGCGGCCCTGAGCGAGATCGAGGACCGGTTCGCGGTGCCCGCCGCCTCCGGCGTCACCGTGCGATTCGGCGGCACCGCGGCCATGACCGAGCAGGTCAACGCCCGCACCGGGGCCGATATCGGACGCGCGGAGATGCTGTCCCTGCCGATCCTGATGGTGCTGCTGCTGGTGGTCTTCGGCAGCGTCGTCGCGGCCTCGCTGCCGCTGGCCGTGGGCGTCCTGGTGGCGCTCGGTTCACTGGTGGTGCTGCGCACCGTGTCCCTGTTCACGGACCTGTCCAGCTCCGTGATCAATGTGATCACCATCCTGGGCCTGGGGCTCGCGATCGACTACGCGCTCTTCATGGTCGGCCGGTTCCGCGAGGAGCTGGCCGCCGGAGCCGACGTGGACGAGGCGGTGGAGCGCACCACCGCCACCGCCGGGCGCACCGTGGCCTTCTCCGGCCTGGCCGTGGCCATCTCCTTCACCGGCCTCACCCTGTTCCCCTCCCGTTTCCTCAGCTCCATGGGGTACGCGGCGGTCGCGGTCGTGGTCTTCGCCGTCATCGGTTCGCTGACGCTGCTGCCCGCCCTGTTGCGCTTCGCCGGGCACCGTATCGACGCCGGACGGCTGCCCCTGCCCCGCGGCCTGCGCCGTACAAGGCGTACGACGACACGTACGACGGGTACGCACGCCCCGGGCGACGACGAGCGGGGCCGCTGGTACCGGCTGGCCCATACGGTCATGCGCCGCCCGCTGCTCACCACCGCCCTGCTCACCCTCTCCCTCCTGGGGCTCGCCGGACCGGCGCTCGGCGTCAACTGGGCGCGCCCTGCGGACTGGGTGCTGCCCGCCGGCGCCGACGCCCGCCAGGTCGCCCGGCAGTTGGGCGACCGCTTCGACCACGACCCCACCAAGGTCGTCACCGCCGTCGTCGAGCTGCGGGACGGCGCGGCGGACCGCTCCGGACAGCTGGCCGGCTACGCGGACCGACTGGGCGCGGTCGAGGGCGTCAAGGACGCCGCTGTCACCGCCACCCGTGGTGAGGTCGCCCGGATCACCCTCCGCTACGCCCCGGACCCGATGTCCCGTGAGGCACGCGCCATGGTGGAGGAACTGCGGGCGCAGACCCCGCCCCCGGGAGCCGAAGCGCGGTTCACCGGTATGCCCGTCTCGCGGGTCGACATCGTCGACATGATCGGCGAGCGGGCCCTGTGGATGGGGCTGTTCGTGGCCGTCGTCTCGGCCCTCGTCCTGTTCCTGGCGTTCCGCTCCCTGGCCGTCCCTCTCATCACGGTGGCCATGAGCGCCCTGTCGCTGCTCGCCGCCTTCGGGGTGATCACCTTGATCTTCCAGTACGGCGTGGGAGCCGGGCCGCTCGGCTTCGAGGCGATCGGCGCCGTGGACGCGAACTTCCCCGTCCTCATCGTCGCCATCGCCTTCGGACTGGCCATGGACTACCAGGTCTTCCTGCTCTCCCGGGTCCGCGAACGCTATCTGGCCACCGGCGACCCGGCCGAGGCCACGGCCACCGCCCTGCAGCGCACCGCGGGCACCATCACCAGCGCCGGGCTGCTGCTCGCCGTCGTGGTCGGCGGATTCGCGTTCTCCTCCATCACCTTTCTGAAGATGATCGGCATCGGTCTCGTCCTGGCCATCGCCCTCGACGTACTGGTCGTACGGGCCCTGATGCTGCCCGCCGTCCTCGGCCTGCTCGGCCACCGTGCCTGGCGCGGGCCGGCCCCGTCACCTGACGACCACCGGGCCGCGCCCGCCCCCGAACCCCAGCGGCGTTAACCCACGCGGTCCTTGTCGAAGTCCAGGTCGAGCATCCGGATCGCGTTGCCCCGCAGGATCTTGTAGACGGTCTCCGGCGGCAGCCCGGCCACATGGTCGGCCGCGACCCGCCTGGTGTGCGGCCAGGTCGAGTCGACGTGCGGATAGTCGGTCTCGAAGGTCGCGTTGTCCACGCCGACGGTGTCCAGCGAGGCGACGCCGTGCTTGTCGCGGAAGAAGCAGCAGAAGATCTGCCGGTAGTAGTACGTGGACGGCGGCTCCGGGATCAGATCACGCACCCCGCCCCAGGCCCGGTGCTCCTCCCAGACATCGTCCGCGCGCTCCAGGGCGTACGGGATCCAGCCCATCTGACCCTCTGCGTACGCGAGCTTCAGCCGCGGGAAGCGCACCAGGACGCCGCTGAAGAGGAAGTCCATCATCGACGCCATGGCGTTGTTGAAGCTCAGCGCTGCCTGGACGGCCGGCGGGGCGTCCGGTGAGGCGGCGGGCATCTGGGAGGACGATCCGATGTGCATGCACACGACCGTGCCCGTCGCCTCGCATTCGGCGAAGAACGGGTCCCAGTAGCCGCTGTGGATGCTCGGCAGCCCCAGGTACGTGGGGATCTCGCTGAACGTCACGGCGCGCACGCCACGGCCTGCGTTCCGGCGGATCTCCTGCACCGCCAGCTCCACGTCCCACAGCGGGATCAGGCACAGCGGGATCAGCCGCCCGCCGCTGTCCCCGCACCACTCCTCCACCATCCAGTCGTTGTACGCCCGGACGCAGGCCAGGCCGACCTCCTTGTCCTCGGCCTCGGCGAAGGTCTGGCCGCAGAAGCGCGGGAAGGTCGGGAAGCACAGCGAGGCCTCGACATGGTTCATCTCCATGTCCGCGAGCCTGGCCTTGGGGTCCCAGCAGCCGCGCCGCATCTGGTCGCGGGTGATGCCTTCGAGGGTCATCTCGTCGCGCGAGAAGCCAACCGCCGCGATGATCCGCTTGTACGGGAAGAGCAGCCCCTCGTACCGCCACCAGTCGGTCGGCGGGCCGTCCGGGTCGGTGGTGATCCGGTACTTGCCGCCGATGTAGGCCAGCTCGCCGATTCCGGCGGTCATGGGCTTGGGGCCGCGGTCCCGGTACTTGGCGGGCAGCCAGGTGTCGAAGAGGTGCGCGGGCTCGATCACATGGTCGTCCACGCTGATGACCATGGGCAGTTCGGTTGCGCCGTTCGTCTCGCCAGTCATGCCGTCCCCTCCCCTGGTGTCCGGGCGGGACCGGACACCCACTCATCTGACGGTCCGTCAGCTGGAGGGTACGGAGTAAGGCATCAACCAGCAAGAGAAACAGCGACTCGCTGCTTACGGCTCGCCGCTTACGGCCACCCGCCTACGGCCACCCGCCTACGGCCACCCGCCTACGGCCACCCGCCTACGGCTCGCCTTACGGCTCGCCGCCGGTGATCTCGACACGGCGGGGCTTGGCGGCCTCCGCCTTCGGGACGGTCAGGCCGAGGATTCCGTCGGCCAGCTCGGCGCTCACCTTGCCGGTGTTCACATCGCCGGGCAGCGTCATACGGAACTCGAACCGCCCGGTGCGGCGCGTGCTGCGGCGCAGCACCCCGGGGCGCTCCGGCTCCTTCAGCTCACCGGAGACGGCCAGCTCGCGCTCGCGGACCTGGATGTCGATGTCCTCCCGGCGGGCGCCGGGCAGCTCGAGCTCGACCAGGTAGGCATCACCGCCCTCGGCCACCTCGACCGGCGGCATCCACGCCCGTTCCGCCGCGGCGGACAGCGCGGCACCACCGACGGCGGATTCCAGCAGCGTGCCCATCTGGTCGAAGAGCTCGCCGAACTCCGCCATCGGGTTCCGCCATCCGGAGAGCCGATGTTCGACCGGCAAACCGGCTCGTCCTCGTCGTACGGGCACGCTCATCCCCGGTCACCTTCCCTTCTCGGCCCACTACTGCGGATATTTGCCTCATATCTAGACTAAGTGAGGTAGCAGGAGGGAGTCCCGATGAGTGGCGGCGGCCCCGTTGTGGCCGGAGTCGACGGTTCCGAGCCCAGTCTTGCGGCGGCGGAGTGGGCCGCCCGGGAAGCGCTGGACCGAGCGGTTCCGCTGCTGCTTCTGCACGCCTCCCCGCCGCTTCCGCCCCGGATCTCCCCGGTGCCGGGCGAGGACGCCTGGGGACACGTCGGCGAGCAGATGATCCGGCAGGCCGCGGCGGACCTCGCCGAGCGCCGTCCGGGCCTGGAGGTGACCGGTGAGCACGTCGCCACGGCCGCGGACGAGGCCCTGCTCACGGCGGCGGGGGGTGCCGGGCTCATGGTCGTGGGGGCGCGCGGCTGGGGCGGGCTCGACGGGCTTGCGGTGGGGTCCGTGGCGCTGCGGGTGGCGACGGCCGCCGACTGCCCGGTGGTGACGGTCCGGGAAGGTCCCACGGACAGGGAAACAGACCGGGAAGCGGAGGTAGTGGCCGCCCTCGACGTACAGGGCCGGTTGGCCGAAACCGCCGACTTCGCCTTCCGCGCCGCCCTGGCGCACAAGGCCCGGCTGCGCGTGGTGCATGCGTGGGCACTGCCCGCCGCCACCCCCTCCGCCTGGATGATCGGCGTCCTCGAGGAGGACCGCGGCAGGTGGGAGGACCAGGAGAGCCAGGCGATGTCCGACGCCCTGCGGCCCTGGCGTACGAGATATCCGCAGGTCGAGGTCTTCCCGGACATCGTTCTGCTCAACCCGGCGCAGGCGCTGGTCAGATCGTCCGCGCGGGCGCTGCTGCTGGTAGTCGGCCGCCGTACGGCCGACCGGGTCGCCGAGCGGCACCTGGGGCCGATCGCCCACGCCGTACTGCACCACGCCCACTGTCCGGTCGCCGTGGTGCCCCACCCCGCCTGACACAGCCCGATGACATCGATCGGCATCAGCCGAAGAAGACGCCGAACTCCGCATAGAGGGCCGGATCCACGCCCTTGGTCCCCACCGTGACCTCGGACAGCGGCACGCGCACGATGTCCGTGCCGCGCAGCGCGACCATCGTGCCGAAGTCCCGCTCGTACACCGCGTCGATCGCGCGCAGCCCGAACCGCGTCGCCAGCCAGCGGTCGAAGGCGCTGGGGGTGCCGCCGCGCTGGATGTGTCCGAGGACCGTGGTGCGGGCCTCCTTGCCCGTGCGGTCGGAGATCTCCCGGGCCAGCCACTCCCCGATGCCGGACAGCCGCACATGGCCGAACTCGTCGAGCGAGGAGTCCTTCACCACCATCTGCCCCTCTTTCGGGACCGCCCCCTCCGCCACCACGACGATCGGGGCGTACCGGATCTTGAAGCGGCTCTCCACCCATTCGCAGACCTGGTTCACGTCGAACGGCTGCTCGGGGATGAGGATGACGTTGGCGCCGCCCGCGATGCCCGAGTGCAGCGCGATCCAGCCCGCGTGCCGGCCCATGACCTCGACGACCAGCGTCCGGGTGTGCGACTCGGCGGTGGTGTGCAGCCGGTCGATGGCCTCGGTCGCGATGTTGACCGCGGTGTCGAAGCCGAAGGTGTAGTCGGTGCCTGCGACGTCGTTGTCGATGGTCTTGGGCACGCCGACGACGTCGATTCCCTCGCCCGCCAGCACCGCGCCGACCCCGAGCGTGTCCTCGCCGCCGATCGCGATGAGCGCGTCGACCCCGTACGCCTCCAGGTTCTCCCGCACCCGGGCCACCCCGTCCTCGCTCGCCAGCGGATTGGTCCGGGAGGAGCCGAGAATGGTGCCGCCGCGCGGGAGGATGCCGCGTACGGCGGGGATGTCCAGCGGCACGATCCCGCCCTCCAGGGCGCCGCGCCAGCCGTCCCGTACGCCGACGAACTCGAAGCCGCACTCCTGTACGCCCTTGCGGACGATCGCGCGGATCGCCGCGTTGAGGCCCGGGCAGTCGCCACCGCCGGTCAGCACACCGACCCTCATCTGAGCCCCTTTCCCCTTCACTGCCCTTCTCTTTCCAGAATCCACCTTTATGCCGGAGACACGAATCGATTAGTAGGACTGATGAGACCACTGCGCCAAACGTGTGGATAGACTCACGCGACTGCACAGGGGCCGCAGGGGAGGCAGCACGGGATGGCACAGGCGAAGAAAGTCGCGCTCTACATGCTCATCGTCTTCGTGCTGTATACGATCATCAACAGCCCGGCGCGCGCGGCCGACCTGGTCCAGGTGGGTTTTGAGGGGATATCGGACGCCGCCAAGAGTGTCGGCGAGTTCATGACAGAACTGATCAACTGACCAACGGATCCACCCAGGCCCCCGACCTCGGACACCAGACCTCTGGCCCGCCCCGCCGGGGGTCGTCGCATATCCGCGTACGCCCCGGCGCGCGCCCCCACGCCCGCCCCACCCTTCGAACACCCGGCAACCCCACCACCAACACGTAGTAATGCGGTGCTTGCACACAGTGCACATGTCTTGTGATGCTATGACCGCTTTGCCGGGTGAGTACATCGTGAAGGGGTGGCGTGACCGTGTCGGCCCGTACCGCGCCAAGAACGCCGCCCCAGGGCGACGGCGGCAGCGACAGCGGCAGAAGCCGCGGGGCGGACGCCAGGGCGCTCACCCAGGTGCTGTTCGCCGAGCTGTCCTGCCTGACGCCCGGCACCCCCGAACACGGGCGCGTACGGGATGCGCTGATCGAGGCCAATCTGCCGCTGGTGCGCTACGCCGCGGCCCGGTTCCGCAGCCGCAACGAGCCGATGGAGGACGTGGTCCAGGTCGGCACGATCGGCCTGATCAACGCGATCGACCGGTTCGACCCGGAGCGCGGTGTGCAGTTCCCGACCTTCGCCATGCCGACCGTGGTCGGCGAGATCAAGCGCTACTTCCGCGACAACGTCCGCACCGTCCATGTGCCGCGCCGGCTGCATGAGCTGTGGGTGCAGGTCAACGGCGCGACCGAGGATCTGACCGTGCTGCACGGCAGATCCCCCACCACGGCCGAGATCGCCGAACGGCTCGGCCTCGGCGAGGACGAGGTACTGGCCTGCATCGAGGCCGGGCGCTCGTACCACGCGACCTCACTGGAGGCCGCCCAGGAAGGCGACGGGCTGCCGGGGCTGGTCGACCGGCTCGGCTACGAGGATCCGGCGCTCGCCGGAGTCGAACACCGCGATCTGGTGCGGCACCTCCTCGTCCAACTGCCGGAGCGCGAGCAGCGCATCCTTTTGCTCCGTTACTACAGCAATCTGACTCAATCTCAGATCAGCGCCGAGCTCGGCGTCTCACAGATGCATGTCTCCCGGCTGCTGTCCCGCAGCTTTGCCAGGCTCAGGTCCGCAAACCGGATCGAGTCATAACCGGGACGGGGGACCCCTCCCTCACTCCTTCCGGGCAGTAATGTCGACATGGCGCTACAGCGTGTTGCCGACATGTGACATTCTGCAGGAACCGCGTTTGACGCGGCCTCACCTCCGGTATTCAGGGGGAGGCTGCGTTCGACACGACGAGCGCAGCCGGGATCCGTCCGCGACCCAAAGGGGGTGGCATGTCCGTAGAACTGGGCAGCTCGAAGGTGCTCACCAAAGACGCACCGCACGTGCTCGACGACGGCGACGCCATCGACACCCGCACCCTCTCCCGCTCCCTGTTTCTGCGGCTCGCCGCGCTCGACCGGGACAGCGTGGAGCACACCTACGTACGTGACACCCTCATCGAGCTGAACCTCCCGCTGGTGCGCTATGCGGCGGCCCGCTTCCGCAGCCGCAACGAGCCGATGGAGGACATCGTCCAGGTCGGCACGATCGGTCTGATCAAGGCGATCGACCGGTTCGACTGCGAGCGTGGCGTGGAGTTCCCGACCTTCGCCATGCCGACCGTCGTGGGCGAGATCAAGCGCTTCTTCCGCGACACCAGTTGGTCGGTGCGGGTGCCGCGGCGGCTCCAGGAGCTGCGCCTCGCCCTCACCAAGACCAGCGACGAGCTGTCCCAGAAGCTCGACCGCTCCCCGACCGTCACCGAACTCGCCACCGCGCTCGGCGTCTCCGAGGAGGACGTGGTCGACGGGCTGGCGGTGGGCAACGCCTACACCGCCTCCTCGCTCGACTCCCCGTCTCCCGAGGACGACGGCGGCGAGGGGTCGCTGGCCGACCGGCTGGGCTACGAGGACACCGCGCTCGAGGGCGTGGAGTACCGGGAGTCCCTGAAGCCGCTGCTGGCCAAACTCCCGCCGCGCGAGCGCCAGATCATCATGCTCCGCTTCTTCGCCAATATGACGCAGTCGCAAATCGGCGAAGAGGTCGGGATCTCCCAGATGCATGTCTCACGGCTGCTGACGCGGACTCTGGCGCAGCTGCGAGAAGGGCTCATCGCCGACTGAGACGCCGGTAACGCGTCAGCGGTGACGCACCGCTGACGCGCCGTCATCGGGCCGGTGCCCGGCTGCCGCATGACCCTGTACACCTGATGGGTCGTCAGCCACACTGGCCCGATGCGATACGCGTGGAGCCGGACAACGGGCCGCCGGGGCACGGCGATCGCCTCCTCGGCGGCCGCGCTGTGCCTGGGCATGCTGCTCAGCGGCTGCGCCGACGGCGACGACGGATATCTCGCGGCCGAGGCGGCCGGGCCGAACGAACCCAGTGCCACGTCCGCACCGCCCGGGGGCGGTGTGAAGCTGGTGCCGCTCGACGGCGACGGCGATGGCACGGCAGACGGCAAGGGGCGCTCCTCCGGGTCCGGGGATACGAAGACCTCGGGCGCGCCGGACGCCTCGTCCGGGCGGGACGGGGCCGCCGCGACGGGTAGGCCCGGCAAGTCCCCGGGGAGAAGGCCGGGCCCGGCTGGCGCCCACGACGGCACCGGCGGCGGCGGAAGCGGCTCAGGCAGCTCCGGACCCGCCGACGGCTCCGGCGGCTCGGGAAGTACGGACGACCCTCAGTCCACGCCCGGCTCGCCCTCCACCCCGAGCGGCCCCGCCGTGCTGAAGATCGGCGATCTGGTGCGCGCGGCGGCCGACGACCGCTGGTGCGAGAAGGTGACCGTGGAGTTCCGCAACACCGGGGGCACCCCCGTGACGTCGGGAACGATCACCTTCGCGACCCACATCATCGACGTCCTTGGCATCGACTGGGCGACGATCGAGTCGAAGCGCAGCCTGCCGGTGCCGATTCTCGCGGGCGGGAAGAAGGAGAAGACCTGGGACGTGTGCGTGGACGACTGGCGGGTGCCGCTCGGCATGCACATCGAGACCCAGGACGCCTCCGTGACCTGGACCAAGAACCAAGCCGGGGACCAGTCCACGGGCCAAGCCAAGGACCAGGCCGGGGACCAGGCCGAGGATTAGGCCAGGGCCAGCCAAGCGACACCGGCGACGACGGCGATCGCGACGATCACGCCGACGATCACACCGATGCGCGGGCCGCCGGAGGAAGAAGGAGCGGCCGCTCGCTGCTGCTGCCGCCCGCCCTCGTCGTCGTCGACAAAGGCACGGAACATCTGGGTCGAGCCGGCCGGGTCGTAGTTGCCCTCAGGACCTTGGGGGTTGTTCGCCATGGCCCAGGACCCTAGCGAATGAGCGCATTCCCGCACACCCCCGGGCCCCACCACCCTCGAACGCCCCGCCCGCACCGCTGGCGGCCCGCTTGACCGCGCCCTGGGTGAGCCTTTGCGGGCAATTTACTCTGCGAAGCCCGATTTAATTTGCCTGCAGCAACTAACCAACCTATGGTTGCCCTAAGCAACCGATAGTTCCCGACAGCCCTGGAGTCGCCATGGCCGCACAGAGTCAGTACGAGGAGCTGGCCCGGCAACTCAGCGCCATCGGCACCGTCAAACGAGGGCTGTCGCGCGTCCTCCCCCCTGACTGCGCTGCCGGCTCGGCCATCGTCCTGATGCTGCTCAACCGCTTCGGCGAAATGCGCATGAGCAAACTGGCCGAGCTGCTCGACATCGATATGTCGGTCACGAGCCGCCATGTCGCACACGCCGCCGAGCGCGGCTGGATCGACCGGAAGCCGGATCCACAGGACCGGCGGTCCCGGCTGCTGAGCCTCAACGCCAGCGGCGAGAAGCTGCTCAACGAGGTGTCCGAGCGCTATACGCAGGCCCTCGCCGCCGCTCTGAGCGACTGGTCCGACGACGACGTCGGCCGCCTCAACGAACTACTCGCCCGGCTGCGGACGAACTTCGGCGACACCAGGTCCCGGGTTCCCCAGCTCCTGGACGAGAGCACTACCCGTACACCAACGCAACGATAGGAACTCCATGGCAACGACCACACCGGACGGCGGTGTGCGGGGACCCGCGGGGCACCCCGCCCATGCCAAGCCTGGAGGCGGAGGCCACCGCGGTCACCAAGGCCACGGCTCCGACCCGACGGCTCCGATGACCCACCGGCAGATCATGGAGGCGCTGTCCGGGCTGCTGCTCGGCATGTTCGTCGCGATCCTCTCCTCGACGATCGTCTCCAACGCCCTCCCGGAGATCATCGCCGACCTCCACGGCAGCCAGTCCTCGTACACCTGGGTGGTCACCGCCGCCCTGCTGTCGATGACCGCCACCACCCCGCTGTGGGGCAAGCTCTCCGACCTGTTCAGCAAGAAGCTCCTCGTCCAGATATCGCTGGTCATCTATGTGGCCGGCTCCGTGGTCGCCGGACTCTCGCAGAGCGCGGGCATGCTGATCGCCTGCCGTGTGGTGCAGGGCATCGGAGTGGGCGGCCTGTCGGCCCTCGCCCAGATCGTGATGGCCGCGATGATCTCCCCGCGCGAGCGCGGCCGCTACAGCGGCTACCTCGGCGCGACCTTCGCGGTGGCCACCGTCGGCGGCCCGCTGCTGGGCGGCGTGATCACCGACACCTCCTGGCTCGGCTGGCGCTGGTGCTTCTACGTCGGTGTGCCGTTCGCCCTCATCGCGCTGATCGTGCTCCAGAAGACCCTGAAGCTGCCGGTCGTCAAGCGTGAGATCAAGGTCGACTGGTCCGGTGCCTTCTTCATCAGCGCCGCGGTCTCGCTGCTGCTGATCTGGGTGACCTTCGCGGGTGACAAGTACGACTGGAACTCCTGGCAGACCTACGCCATGGTCGGCGGCGCGATCGCCCTCGTACTGATCTTCATCCTGATCGAGAGCAAGGCCAGCGAGCCGATCATCCCGCTGCGGCTGTTCCGCAACAAGACGATCGCGCTGGCGTCGCTCGCCTCGCTGTTCGTCGGTATCGCGATGTTCGCCGGGACCGTCTTCTTCAGCCAGTACTTCCAGCTGGCGCGGGACAAGACGCCGACCATGTCCGGTGTGCTCACCATCCCGATGATCGGTGGCCTGTTCGTCTCCTCGACCGTCTCGGGCCAGGTCATCACCAAGACAGGCCGCTGGAAGGCGTGGCTGGTCACCGGCGGTGTGCTGGTCACCGCGGGCCTGGGGCTGCTGGGCACCATGCGGTACGACACGCCCTACTGGCACCTGGCCATCTTCATGGCGCTCATGGGCCTCGGCATCGGCATGATGATGCAGAACCTGGTCCTGGCCACCCAGAACCAGGTGGCCCCGCAGGACCTGGGCTCGGCCAGCGCCGTCGTCACCTTCTTCCGCTCCCTGGGCGGTGCGGTCGGCGTCTCGGCGCTCGGCGCGGTGCTCGGCAACCGCGTCACCGACTACGTCAAGGACGGCCTGACCGAGCTCGGCCCCAAGGGCAAGGCACTGGCCCAGAGCGGCGCCGGTGGCGGCGCGATCCCCGACCCGGACAAGCTCCCGGAGCCGCTGCGCACCATCATGGAGAGCGCGTACGGACACGGCATCGCGGATGTCTTCCTGTACGCCTCGGGGGCCGCGCTGCTGGCCTTCTTCGTCACGCTGTTCATCAAGGAGGTCCCGCTGAAGACCCGGTCGGGTGCCCAGGCTTCTTCCGACGAGGCCGCCCAGGCCGCGGCCCCGGCGGACCAGGACCTGGCGGCGAGCGCCGCGAGCGCCACAAACCCCGCGACAGCCACGACAGCCACGGCCGCCATGGAGCAGCTCGAGCCCGCCCTCGTGGGCGCGCCGGTCACCGACACATCCGACACGTCCGGCACCGCGTCGGAGTACGCCCTGGCGGACGCGTCCGCCACGCAGCGGCTCGCCGCGTACGCCTCCGCCGGAGACGGCGGCGCCGGCCACCACCCCCGGCAGGGCGTGCACGGTTTCGTCCGGAACGCCGACCGCAGCGCGGTCCCGCGCGCCGCGATCACGCTGATCTCGCTGAACGGGCGGCAGCTGGGCCGTTCCGTGGCCCACGTGGACGGCTCGTACGCCCTGGACGCGCCGGGCTCCGGCACCTACGTCCTGATCGCGGCCGCCGACGGCCACCAGCCGCAGGCGTCGACCGTGGTGGTCGGCGACGAACCGCTCGCCTTCGACGTCGTACTGGCGGCGACCAGCGGCCTGGCGGGCAGCGTGCGCGGCGCCGCCGACGGGCTGCCGGTCGAGGCGGCGATGGTCGTGGTCACCGATGTCCGCGGCGAGGTGCTGGCCACCGGGAAGACCGGTGAGCAGGGCGACTTCAGCTTCGAGGAGCTGGTCCCCGGGACCTTCACGGTCGCGGTGAACGCCGCCGGCTTCCGGCCCGCCGCGCTGCCCGTCGAGGTCGGCGCCCAGGGCCTGACCCGGGTCGAGATCGCGCTGCAGGCCGGTGCGCGGGTGCAGGGCGTGGTACGGGCCGGGGCCGACCGGCGGCCGCTGCCGGACGCGCGGGTCACGCTGGTGGACGCGGCCGGGAACGTGGTCGCCACCGCGACGACCGGGGAGGACGGGGCGTACGCCTTCACCGACCTGAACGCGGGCGACTACACGGTCATCGCGAGCGGCTACCCGCCGGTCGCGGGCGCGCTGACGGTCCAGGGGCAGGGAGTCGACGGACACGACGTCGAACTCACCCATCCTGTCGACTAGAGGGCCTGAGGGGCCTGAAAGAAAGACCCCCGGGGCCGGGGCGCGGCAGAGCGGAGACGCGCCCCGGCCCCGGCCGGGACGGCGCAGGAGCGCCGGTCCTGGAACCCGGATCCCGGCGGCGGTGTATAGCAGGTGAGAGCGAGCCTGCCAGGCAGGGGACGGCCTGACACCGCCGCTCGGGGTCCGGCGCACGAACAAGCCACAGACATACGAGCCACAGACGCACATGGCACAGACGCACATGGCACAGACGAGACAGCCCCGACAGAAACGGGAGCGGGAGCGGGAGCGAGAGGCGGCATGACGACCACTGCAGCAGAAACGGGCGGAAGCGCGAGCGGAGGGCTGCGCGCCCGGATCCGTACGCGCGACGGCTGGGCGGTGCAGCACGCCGTTCTGACCGTCACGGATATGACGGGCGCTCAGGTGCTGCGCGCCCAGGCCGACGAGGACGGCGCGGTGCGCACCCACGAGCCGCTGGCGCCCGGGCCGTACACGGTCATCGCCACCGCCGTGGGCTATGCCCCCGCCGCCTCGACCGCGATCGTCACGGCCTCGGGCCGCGTCGAGCTCGGCACGGTGGTGCTGGCCCGGCAGGGCGGGGTGGAGCTGCCGCCGCCCGGCGCGTGGACGATCGACCCGGCGCACTCGAATGTGGGGGCCGTCGCACAGCATCTGGGCATCTCCAGCGTGCACGGCCGGTTCACGGAGTTCAGCGGGCGTATCGACATAGCCGAGGACATCGAGAAGTCCGGCGTCGAGGCGGTCATCCAGGCCGCGAGCATCGACACGGGAAACGGTATGCGGGACGGCCATCTGAAGTCGGCCGACTTCCTGGACGTGGAGCGCTTCCCGGTCCTGACGTACCAGAGCACGGGTCTGACCCCGGCCGGCGCCGACCGCTGGACGGTGCACGGCAAGCTGTCCCTGCACGGCGTGATACGGGAGGTCGACCTGGACCTGACGTATCTGGGGACGGGCCCCGACCCATGGGGCGGGGTGCGGGCGGCCTTCCGCGCGACGGCGCAGCTGCGGCGCGAGGACTTCGCGATGAACTACAACCAGGTGGTCGCGGCGGGCATCGCCGCCATCGGGACGACGCTGCGGGTCGAACTTGCCATACAAGCAATTCAAGGGGGCCAGGCGGTGCAGGGCACGGAGCTGCCGAGCGCCTGAGGCGGGCGCGCCACCCTCAGTTCTCGCCGTCTCTGCCGTCGCGGAGGGTCTCGATGCCGGCGATCGCACAGTCCAGGGCGAAGGTGAAGTCCCGCTCGCGCATCTCCTGGACGGTGCCGCCGCATCGGGCCTCCATGAGCGCCCGTGATTCGTCGAACTCCGGGCGGCCCTCGATGGCCCCCATCGTCTCGGCGAAGAGCTCGTCCTGGCTCATGCCCGCGGCCCGGGAGCGGGCGGCGAAGCGGCCCTCGATGGTGCTGAAGCCGTAGACGAACTGGAAGACGAGGGCCAGCGCGCCCGGCACCTGTGCCGCGGGCAGATCGCTGGCGCGCACCACGCGCTGCACGGCGGTGGAGAAGACCATGGCGTTCGGCCCGATGTTCATGTACTCGCCCATCAGCGGGGACAGCCAGGGGTGGACGACCAGCAGCCTGCGGTATTCGGACGCGATCTGGCGCAGCTGATCGCGCCAGTCCCGGGCTCCGGTCTCCAGGTGCTCATAGCCCTCGACGTCCAGATGCTCATAGCCCTCGACGGGGCCGAGGATCCCCGCGGGGAGCGACATCTCGCCCATCGCCGCGTCGAGGGCGAGTTCGAGGAGATGGTCCTTGGTCTCGACGTACCAGTAGACCGACATGGCGGTGACCTCCAGCTCGGCCGCCAGCCGGCGCATCGAGAACCCGGCCAGCCCCTCGGCGTCCAGCAGCCGGACCGTGGCCGCGACGATCTTCACATGGTCGAGCCCGGCCGGCTGCTGCTCCGCCTTGCGCTTCGGGGCCTTGCGTTCGGAGAGCCAGATGCTGGTCCGCGGACGGATGACACGGCTGCCTGTTGCCATGGCGCGCTCTCCTTCTTCCCTGCGCCCAGGGCCGCGCGGCTTCAAGACGCGCGGCCGGTGGCGTCTTACGTACCCGATGCTATGCCGCCACCCCTGCCCCCTGTGATCGTTCGGCCCGGCGCAGCAGCACCGCCGTCAGCACACCGCCCGCCAGTACGGCCGCCGAGCCGACCAGCTGGCTGGTCTGCACCCCGGAGGCGAAGGCGTCCGCGACGGAGGCCCGGTCCGCTTCGGTGTGCGCGGCGGCGTAGGCGGCCGGGAGCGAGCCGGCCCCGGCGGCGGCCGCGGGCAGCAGGGCGCCGAACCGGGAGTTGAGGATGGCGCCGAGGACTGCCACACCCAGGCCGTTGCCGAACTCGGTGAGCGTGCCGTTGACGCCCGCGCCGACCCCCGCCTTCTCCGGCGGGATCGCCGACATGATGGCCGTGGCCATCGCGGGCATGGAGACCGCGATGCCCGCCCCCATCACGATCAGTCCGAGGAACATCCCGCCGTAGCCGTCGGCGCCGAGCGTCGCGATCAAAGCCAGCCCCACCGCCAGCAGACCCATTCCGCAGAGGATGGTGGCCGGGGTGCCGAGCTTGGTCAGCAGCCGGGCGCCGACGCCCGAGAGGTTCAGTACGACGATCACCACCGCGAGCGGGGCGGTGCGCAGGCCCGCGCCCAACGCGTCGTATCCGAGCACGAACTGCAGATGCTGGGTGAGCAGGAAGAGCGAGCCGCCCATGCCGAAGGCGACGAGGATGCCGCCCCCGACGGCCCCCACGAAGCGGCGGTCGCGGAAGAAGTGCATATCCAGCATCGGGTACGGGATCCGGCGCTCCCACAGTGCGAAGCCGGTCAGCACCACCACGCCCACGAAGGCCGACAGCAGCACCCGCTGGGACGTCCAGCCGTGCTCGGGCCCCGAGATGATCGCGAAGACGACGCCGGTCATGCCGATCGTGGACAGCAGCGCGCCGAGCAGATCGGGCCGGTCACCGGTCGGGTTCTTCGACTCCGGCACCAGCCGGACGACCGCGGCGAGGCCGAGCAGCGCCACCGGGAGGTTGATCAGGAAGATCGAGCCCCACCAGAAGTGTTCGAGGAGGGTGCCGCCGATCAGCGGGCCCGCGGCGAACCCGAGCGAGCTGACCGCGCCCCATACGCCGATGGCCTTGGGACGTTCGCCCTCGTCGAAGACCTGCACGACCACGGCGAGCGTGGTGGTCATCAGCAGCGCCCCGCCGATCCCCATGCCCGCACGGGCGGCGATCAGCTGCTGCGGCCCCTGCGCCAGCGACCCGGCCAGCGACCCGATCCCGAACAGGGCGAGCCCCGCGACGAGCATCTTCTTCCGGCCGTAGCGGTCGGCGGCGTTGCCCGCGGTGAGCAGCAGCCCGGACTGGACCAGCGAATAGGCGTTGATCATCCACTGGATGTCGGCCGTGGAGGCGTCCATCTCCTCGGTGAGGGACGGGATCGCGACGTTGAGGATGGTGTTGTCGAGGAGCACGGTGAGCTGGGCCAGGCAGATGACGCCGAGAATCAGCCAGCGCTGGGGGTGTCCGCCGGTCTGCCGACTGGGCGGGGTGTCGGGCGTGGGGTCGGCGGTCTGCGCCGTCATGACTCTCCTTGCGCGCTTATACGGTGTACGGGCCCGGGGCGTCGTACACCGTACAGCGCTTCCCCTACGGCGTACAGGAAATTTCCGGAGGGGGAACGCGAACGGGCCGGTGGCGGAGGGAATTCCTCCGCCACCGGCCCGTTGACCTGCGATGTTCAGCTGATCATCTGGGTCACTTCGAGGCCTTCTGGGTCAGGTCGTAGAGGGTGGTGCCGTCGACCGTGACCTTCTTGAAGTTGTCCTGGACCCACGAGCTGATCTTGGACGAGGTGCCGCTTCCGCCACCGGGGCCGCCGCCCATGCCGCCGCCCATACCGCCCGAGCTGATGAAGTAGTGGATCTTCCCCTGCTTCACATAGGCCTTGAACTGCGCGAGGGTCGGGGACGGGTCGCTGCCGTTGAAGCCGCCGATGGCCATCACCGGGTCCTCGGTGGCGAGTTGGTAACCCGCGGCGTTCTGCGAACCGATCGCCGCGGCCACCCAGGTGTAAGAGTCGGCGTTCTTCTCCAGCGCGGCCTTGACCTTGGAGCTGACGCTCGGGCCGTCCAGCAGCCCGCCCATACCGCCGCCGCGCCGGCCGCCTTCGCCCATGCCGCCGGGCATCATGCCCTGCCGGTTGCCCTGCTGGCCCTGGCCGGTGCCGTTCTGCTGGGACTGGCCGCCGCCTGGGAAGCCACCGCCGGGGAAGCCCCCGTTCTGACCGCCGTTCTGGCCGCCTTGCTGGCCGCCACCGGGGATCACGCCCTGCTGACCGTTCTGCCCCGTACCCGTACCGTTCTGGCCCGTACCCGTACCGTTCCGCATCCCCGGCGGGCCGCCGTTGGCCCCGCCCGGGAAGCCGCCCGGACGGCCGCCGCCGGGACCGCCCATGCCGCCCGACACCGCGGGACCGGCCGTGACGATCGAGCCCCCGTGCGGTGTGTCGACCGTGCTGAGCGTGTACGCGATGGGCCCGGCCAGCGACGCCGCGAGGCCGAGGCCCGCCACGCCCAGCGCCAGCCGCCCGCCCAGCCGCGACGCGACCAGCAGCCCGGCCGCCGCCGCGAGCCCGGCGATCAGCACCGCCCAGCGCAGCCAGGGGTGCCAGTCGGAGGAGCGGTTCAGCAGCACGTACGACCAGATGGCCGTCACCGCGACGGTGGCGGCGAGCACCATCGACGCCGCGGCGGTGGACCGCCGCTCCCACAGCATCGCCGCGCCCATGCCCACGACGGCCGCGATATACGGCGCGAGCGCGATGTTGTAGTACTGGTGGAAGATCCCGGACATGAAGCTGAAGGTGGCGAAGGTCATCAGCAGCGCCCCGCCCCACACCAGGAACGCCGAACGCCGGGTGTCCGTGCGCCCCGCCCGCCAGGTCAGCCAGATCCCCGCGAGCAGCAGGATGAAGGCCGCGGGCAGCAGCCAGGCGATCTGACCGCCCATATCGGAGCTGAAGAGCCGGTCGATGCCGGTCTCGCCCCACTGGCCGCCGCCGTTCCCGCCACCGCCACCACCGCCGACGCTGCCGGTCTCGTTGCCGTTGATCCGGCCCAGGCCGTTGTAGCCGAAGGTCAGCTCCAGGAAGCTGTTGTCCTGCGAACCGCCGATGTACGGGCGCGAGGACTTCGGCCACAGCTCGACGATCGCCACCCACCAGCCGCCGGCGACGACCATCGCGACCCCGCCGAGCAGCAGTTGGCCGATCCGCTTCCCGAGCTTCGCGGGCGCGCACACCGCGTACACCAGCGCCAGCGGCGGCAGGATCAGCCACGCCTGCAGCGTCTTGGTCAGAAACCCGAGCCCGAACCAGACCCCGGCCAGCACCAGCCACTTGGTACGGGCGTCCTCCAGCGCGCGCAGCACGCAGTAGACCGCCGCGACCATCAGCAGGCACAGCAGCGCGTCGGGGTTGTTGAACCGGAACATCAGCGCCGCGACCGGGGTCACCGCCAGCGTCGCCGCGGCGATGAGACCGGCGGCCGCGCTGAACCGGCGCCGTACCGCCGCGTAGAGCACACCGACCGTCGCCACGCCCATCAGCGCCTCGGGGACCAGGATCGCCCAGGAGCTGAGGCCGAACACCCGCACCGACAGGGCCATCGGCCACAGCGCGGCCGGGGGCTTGTCGACGGTGATGGAGTTCCCGGCGTCGGAGGAGCCGAAGAAGAACGCCTTCCAGCTCTCGCTGCCCGCCTGCACGGCGGCCGAGTAGAACTGGTTCGCATAGCCGGACGCGCCCAGGCTCCACAGATAGAGCACGGTGGTGACGGCCAGCAGACCCCACAGGGCGGGCCGCGCCCAGCGCGGGTCCTCGGGCCGGCCGCGCCACGCCCGGGCCAGGCGCGAGCCCTCCGGGGCCGCCGGCCGCGCGGGGGTCGCGGCCGGGGGAGCCGGGGGCGGCGGCCCCGCTGCGCGGAAGCCCTGGTCGTACGTCGTCATCGGGTGTTCCTCGAGTCGTGGTCGGTCAGGTTGAGGTCGCTCAGGGCGAGGTCGGCGACGGTCCCGTGCTGCCCGTTCTGCCCGTCCTGCTGGCTCTCCGACGGGAAGACCCAGGCCCGGAAGAGCAGGAAGCGCAGGACGGTCGCGGCGAGGTTGGCCGCGATCAGGACGGCGAGTTCGGTGCTGTGCGCCGGGGTGCCGGAGGCGGCGGCGTCCAGGGCCGCCAGGGAGCCGCTGGTCAGGGCGAGGCCGATGCCGAACACCACAAGACCCTGGGCCTGGTGACGCATCACCCGGTCCCGGCCGCGTACGCCGAAGGTGAGCCTCCGGTTGGCCGCGGTGTTGCCCAGCGCCGACAGCAGCAGGGCCAGCGCGTTGGCGATCTGCGGGCCCGTACCCATCCGGAAGAGGGAGTAGAGCAGCAGGTAGACGAGCGTGCTGAGCGCGCCCACCACACAGAAGCCGACCAGCTGCCGGGCCAGTCCGCCCGGGACCCCGCTCAGCCCACGGTCGCGCGGATCGTCCCCGAAGGGGCGGCGCAGCCGGTCCAGCGGCAGCGCGCCGGTGGCCAGCGCGCGCCCCACCCGCCAGACGCCCTTGAGGTCTTCGGTGGCCGTCTTCACGATGTGGACCGTGCTGTTGGGGTCGTCGACCCAGTCCACCGGCACCTCGTGGATGCGCAGCCCGGCCCGTTCGGCCAGCACCAGCATCTCGGTGTCGAAGAACCACCCGGTGTCCTCGACCAGCGGCAGCAGCCGCTCGGCGACGTCCTTGCGGATCGCCTTGAAACCGCACTGGGCGTCGGAGAAGCGGGCGGCCAGGCTGCCGCGCAGGATGAGGTTGTACGCGCGCGAGATGAACTCCCGCTTGGGACCGCGCACCACGCGCGAACTGCGCGCCAGCCGCGACCCGATCGCCAGGTCGGAGTGGCCGGAGATGAGCGGGGCCACCAGCGGCAGCAGCGCGTTCAGATCCGTGGACAGATCGACGTCCATGTACGCCAGCACCGGCGCCTGCGACATCGACCAGACCGTACGCAGCGCCCGCCCGCGGCCCTTCTGCTCCAGCCGGACCGCGACGACCTCGTCGATCGCGTCGTCGAGGTGGGCGGAGATCTCCGGGGTGCGGTCCGTACTGGCGTTGTCCGCGATGGTGATGCGGAAGGCGTACGGGAAGGTGCGGGCCAGGTGGTCGTGCAGCCGCCGCACGCACCGCTCGAGGTCGGCCTCCTCGTTGTACACGGGGACCACGACGTCGAGCACCGGCTGGCTCCGGCCGACCGTCACATGCGCGCGAGCGGGCAAGGTCTGCAGGGGTGTCTCGGGCGGTGCCTCGAGAGGTGTGTGAGTTCGCATGGGGACGACATTCGCGAGCGGCGCTGTCATGGCTGTGTGGTCAGCCTGTGCCGTGGCTGTGAGTGGGTTACGGAGTGGTGAACGGCCTGGTGGCCGGACTGGTGGCCGAACTGGTGGCCGAACTGGTGGGCCGGCTGCTGCCCAGCCGGGACGACGGGCAGGTGGACGCCGAAGACGCTGCGTCCGGGCACGCTGTCCACCGTCACCTGGCCGCCGTGCGCCATGACCACGGCATGCACGATGGCAAGGCCGAGCCCCGTGCTCCCGGCGCCACGCGCACGCGAGGCGTCGCCGCGGGCGAAGCGTTCGAAGACATGCGGCAGCAGGTGCGGCGGAATACCCGGCCCGTCGTCCTCGACCTCCAGGGACACACAGGGCGCGGCATACGGAGCAGCCCCGTACGGGCCGCGCCACAGCACGCGCGCGGTGACGGTCGTCCCGGGGGGAGTGTGCGTACGGGCGTTGGCGAGCAGGTTGACCAGGACCTGGCGCAGCCTGGCGTCGTCGCCGTATACGACCGCGGGGTCGTCGGGCAGCTCCAGGCGCCACTTGTGGTCCGGCCCGGCCGCCCGGGCGTCGCTGACCGCGTCGACGACCACGGGCGACAGATCCACCTCCGCGCGCTCGACGGGACGGCCCGCGTCGAGGCGCGCCAGCAGCAGCAGGTCCTCGACCAGGCCGGTCATCCGCGCCGCCTCGGACTCGACCCGGCCGAGGGCGTGGCGGGTGTCGGGCCCGATCTCCTCGCGGCCGCGTCTGGTCAGCTCGGCGTAGCCGCGGATCGAGGCGAGCGGGGTGCGCAGCTCATGGCTGGCGTCGGCGACGAACTGTCGCACCCGCGTCTCGCTCTCCTGGCGGGCCGCGAGCGCCGACTCGACGTGCCCGAGCATGCGGTTCAGGGCCGCGCCGACCTGACCGACCTCGGTACGCGGATCGGCCTCGGACGTCGGCACCCGTTCGTGCAGGGCCACCTCGCCGCTGTGCAGCGGAAGTTCGGAGACGCGGGTGGCGGTGGCCGCCACCCGGCGCAGCGGGCGCAGCGAGATGCCGACCATGGCGGCGCCGGCGATCCCGGCGGCGACCAGCCCGGCGGCGGTGACGCAGATCTCGGCGAGGATGAGGGTGTCGACGGTGTTCTGCGCCTCGGCCGTCGAAATGCCGACGAGGAAGTCGCCATGGCCTCCGATGACGTACTTGACGCGGTACTCGCCCTTGCCGGGGATGTCGACGGTGTGCTCGCCCCCGTCCCGCGGGACCTCACCCAGCGCCTTCAGTTGAGCGGTCGTCAGATAGCTGCCGGAGATCTTGCGCTCGCCCGAGCTCGACTCGTGCTGACGGCTGATCGCGCCGTCGCTCAGGATGCCGCTCTCGACCTCCGCGGCGACGGTCCCCATCGGCTGGCCCGGCCCGGCGACGACATCGCGGATGTCCTCCCGCCCCTGGCCGCCGAGGCGCGGACCCTTGATGTCGTCGAAGGGCGGGCCGGCCACGCGCATGGCGACGCCGGAGAGCTGCTTGTCCACCTGGTCGTACAGATAGGTGTGGAGGGCGATCGTGGTGACCGCGCCGATGACGGCGCAGACGACGGCGATCAGCCCGACCGCGGAGACGACCAGTCGGGTACGCAGCGACCACGGCCTGCGGCGACGGCGCGCGGACCGCCTGCCGGACGAGGGAGACGCGGGGGACGGCGAAGACGCGGGGGACGGCTGCGGTCCAGAGAAGGACTGGGGCCCGGAAGACGGCTGAGGCACGGAAGACGCCTGAGGCACGGGGGACGGCTGAGGCACGGCGGGCACACCGGCGGCAGGGGAGAACGCCACGATCCGGCTCGCCTACTCGCCCGGCTTGATCAGATACCCCGCGCCGCGCCGGGTGTGGATCATCGGGCTGCGGCCCGCGTCGATCTTCCGGCGCAGATAGGAGATATAGAGTTCGACGACGTTGGCCTGGCCACCGAAGTCATAGCTCCACACCCGGTCGAGGATCTGGGCCTTGCTGAGCACACGGCGCGGATTGCGCATCAGATAGCGCAGCAGCTCGAACTCGGTCGCGGTCAGATGGATCTCCTGACCGGCCCGCGAGACCTCGTGGCTGTCCTCGTCCAGGACCAGGTCGCCGACGGTCAGCAGCGACTCGCTGCGCGCCGCCGCGGCCCCCGACCTGCGCAGCAGACCGCGCAGCCGGGCGACGACCTCCTCCAGGCTGAAGGGCTTGGTGACGTAGTCGTCGCCGCCCGCGGTCAGCCCGGCGATCCGGTCCTCGACCGCGTCCTTCGCAGTCAGGAAGAGCACCGGCACCTCGGGAAGCTCGTTGCGGACCCGCCCCAGCAGCGTGAGCCCGTCCATGTCGGGCAGCATGATGTCCAGGAGGACGGCGTCCGGGCGCAGCTCGCGGGTGATCCGCAGCGCCTCCGCGCCGTTCCCCGCCGTCCGCACCTGCCAGCCCTCGTAGCGCAGCGCCATCGAGAGCAGGTCGGCGAGGGCCGACTCGTCGTCCACAACCAGCACCCGGACGGGGCTCCCGTCGGGTCGGAGCAGTTCGGAACGCCCATGGGGCGAGGTCGCCTTCATGGTTCTCACCTTCGGGCGACCGTCTGAGAGCTCCCTTTCGGCTACCTGTGAATAGCCTGAGAATCCTGTGGGGTCCCCGTACGGCCGATGCAGCCCGCATCAGACCCGCTCAGGTGAGAATCCCGTGCCGAATCGACGTACGGCCGCGCGGCGAGGAACAACCGGATGCCACCTCCGGTTGAATGCCTCCATGGCCTCTCACGACGCACAAGGCAATACGCCCGGGACGACGTCCAGCACGCCGCCCAGCACCGCACCCGGGGCGCCCGGCAGGGCGCTCGCCACCGCACTGGGCAGGACGGGCATCTGGACCGGTGCCCTCCGCACCACCGAACCCGCCGACCACGGCGCGATCAGGGACGCCGCGGCCGAGGTGGACGAGCTGGGGTACGGAGCGCTGTGGCTCGGCGGCAGCCCCTCGCCCGACCAGGCCGCCTTCCTCCTGGAGGCGACCTCCCGGACCACGGTCGCGACCGGCATCCTCAGCATCTGGGACCACGAGGCGGCCTATGTGGCCGAGCGCCACGCCGCCCTCGACGCGGCTCACGGCGGCCGCTTTCTGCTCGGCCTCGGGGTGAGCCACAGTCAGATGGTCAAGCAGTACGCCCGTCCGTACACGGCGATGCGGGAGTACCTGGACGGCCTCGACGCCGCGCCGACCCCGGTCCCCGCCTCCCGACGGGTGCTGGCCGCCCTCGGCCCGAAGATGCTGAGGCTGTCCCGCGACCGCGCGGCCGGCGCCCATCCGTACCTGGTCACACCCGAGTTCACCGCCGAGGCCCGCGAAATCCTGGGCGCCGGCCCCCTCCTCGCCCCGGATCTCAAGGTCGTCCTCGAACCGGACCTCGACCGCGCCCGCGCCACCGCCCGTGCGTATCTCTCCCACTACCTCCCGATGCCCAACTACACCAATAACCTCCTTCGCTTGGGCTTCACCGAGGACGACTTCCGCGACGGCGGAAGCGACCACCTCGTCTCGTCCGTCTTCGCCCTGGGCGACGCCGAGGCGATCCGCCGTCGCGTCGACGAGTACCTGGCGGCGGGCGCGGACCACCTGGCGGTCCAGGTCGTGACCGACGACCCCATGAACAACATCCCACTGGCCGAGTGGCGCACCCTGGCCGAGGCCCTGCCGCTCGGCCACGGCGGCTGATCCCCCGGCACCTTCCCGGCTTCCCGACTCACGGTCGGGGCGGGCCCACCCCCGTCGGGCCCGCCCCCGCCGCCAGGTCAGTGACGACCACTGTGCAAACAGCATGGCACCCCCCACTGACAATCGCCCTGACCTGCAACTTCGCCGCCCCAAGGCCCAGTCGGCGAACCCCGGGCACCCGGGCGGCGCGTCACGGCCCCGCCTCAGGCTCGCTGCGGGTTGGTATCGGCACCCAAGACGTCTTTTGTCGCGACCATGATGATCTGCAATACAAGATCACCGCGTGCTTCTCGACGACGAACCGCGGCCGGCAATCGACCACCGCAAAGGGACCGTCCACGTGCTCAGCCGCTCCGCCCCACCCCGCCTCGCCGCCCTCGCCTGCGCGGCCGGCCTCGCCCTCCTCGCCATCGGCTGCGAGGACGACGGCGCCTTTGGGGAGGCCGGGCGCGGGCCGGGCCCCGCGGCTTCGGCGGACGGGGCGCTGAACGGCGACGGCGGCAGGGCCCTCGTGCTCGGCAGGGCCACCGCGATCACGTACAGGGGCGGCTCGGACAACGTCAGGGGCACCCTGAAGGTCGCGGCGGAAAGCGTGGTGAAGGGCTCCCGGGCGGATCTGCCCAGGGCCTCGCTCCAGGGCACGGAGCGGCAACTCCAGCCGTACTACGTGACCATGACCTTCAAGAACATCGGCGACGCCTCCATCCACTACCCCTTCCTGAACACCCCCACCAGCCTGGAGGACAGCGGCGGCGCGTCCCAGGAGGTCCTGATCACCGAGGACGACGGGGTGAAGCGGTGCTCCGGCAAGGACCCCGACGACTTCGGAACGGGCGACACCGCGACCCTGTGCAAGGTCTTCCTGCTGCCCAAGGGCGCCACCCCGGCCACCGTGACGTACGCCACGGGGGACGGCACCGAGAGGCCGGCGTCCTGGAGGGTCCCGCGGTCATCCGCTCGGTCGTGAACGGCCGAGGGCCCGGCACTGATGTGCCGGGCCCTCGTACGAGTAGCGGGGACAGGATTTGAACCTGCGACCTCTGGGTTATGAGCCCAGCGAGCTACCGAGCTGCTCCACCCCGCGTCGGTAGGTGTAACTGTACGTCATTCCGAGCGGCCAGGGAAATCCGTTACCTCCCCCGGTTACTTTGCAACGGCGTGGTCTCAGCCTCGCTTCGAGTGGATCATCACCTCTGGCCTGGTGCTTTGTCACGGTCATGATGTGTGCACAGCGCAACGAGGGCCCGGCGTATCCGGCCCGCCACGACGACATCAGCTCAGACGAACTCAGACGATTTCAACTCAACGGGGACCGATCCATGCGTATCCGATCCACGCGTAACCGCACCGCCGTCGCCGCTCTGTGTGCGGCCGGCTTCGCTCTCGTCGCGACCGGCTGCAATGACAACCTCGCCCAGGACGGCGGCAGCACCGAAGCGCCCTCCAAGGCCCCTAAGAAGCCGTCCGCCACCCCCAGCAAGGCGCTCGACTCGGACGCGGGCAAGACCCTCGCCCTCGGGGAGTCCACCCCCATCACGTACAAGCGCTCGGACAAGACGGGCACCTTGAGGATCACGGCGAAGAGCGTGGTGAAGGGCGCCCAGTCCGACCTGGACAAGGTGGCGCTCAAGGCCGAGGAGCGGAAGCTGCAGCCGTACTACGTGACCATGAGCTTCAAGAACATCGGCAAGGACTCGATCCACTACCCCTTCCTGATCAGCCCCACCAACCTGCGTGACAGTCGCGGCGAGGACGGGAAGTCCCTCGTCACCCTGGACGGCGACGTCGCCAAGTGCCCCGGCGAGGACCCGGACGACTTCAACGCGAACGACACCGCCACGCTCTGCAAGGTCTTCCTGCTGCCCTCGGGCGAGACGCCGTCGGTCGTCTCGTACACGGGCGACTTCGACAAGGAGCCGGTGTTCTGGAGGGCGACGGAGGACTGACGGGCGCAGCGGCTCCGCACCCGCGGGAGGGCCGGCTCCGGACACCGGAGCCGGCCCTCCCACGTACGACGGGCACCACAGGCACCAGGGGTATCAGGGCACCATCAGCACCCGGCCGAGCTGAGCCCGCTCCTCGATCATCCGGTGGGCCGCGGCCGCCTCGGCGAGCGGGAATTGCGCGTGTACGACGGTGCGCAGTCGCCCCGCCGCGAAGTGTTCGGCCACCTCCGCCATGTCCTCACGCGCCAGCTCGGGGCGGGCCGCCCGCCAGGCCAGCAGGGAGAACCCGGCCACCTGCTTCAGCGCGACCAGCGCCATGACCCCGACCTCCCCCAGATCCCCGCTCGCCGCCCCGTATTCGACATCCCGGCCCAATGGGGCCAGCAGCTCGACGGTCTGATGCAGGATCGGCCCGCCGACCGACCCCACGGCCAGGTCCACACCGCCCGGTACGGCCTTCCGCACCTGGTCCGGCCAGTCGTCATCGGTGTAGTCGACGACGACATCGGCGCCCAGCCCCCGGACGAAGTCGAATTTGGCGGGTGAGCCCACGGTGGCCACGACCGTACCGGCCCCCAGCACCCGCGCGAGCTGTACAGCGAGATGGCCGATGCCGCCGGCGGCCGAGTGCACCAGCACGCTCTCGCCCTCCGCGAGCCGCCCCAGGCGCAGCACCCGCAGGGCCACCGGCGCCCCCATCGGCAGCATGCTGGCCGCCCCCACATCAAGCCCCTCGGGCACCGGGGCCAGCCAGGCCGCGTCGGCGACGACCTGCTCCGCGAACGCGTCCTCGACGAGCGTCGCCACCCGCTCCCCCACCCGCCCCTCGTCGACCCCGGGCCCCACGGCCTCGACCCTGCCCACCACGTCCCCGGTGACCGTGCCGGGCAGCGGCCATGTGAAGATCCCCTCTCCTCCGCGCCGGAACTTGGTGTCGACGAAGTTGGCGCCGATCGCCTCGGCGCGGATGAGCACCTGCCCCTCACCCGGAGCGGGAGTGTCCGCTTCCTCGATCCGCAGCACCTCGGGACCGCCGTACTCGTAATAACGCACATGTCGCATGCTGAAGCCCTCCCCAGAGAACTGGACCGCTGGTCAACTTACCCAGCATTCGCGACCGTACTGGACCGTCGGTCCAGTTGTCCACGTGGGACACGCGGGACACGTGACACCATGCGGGGCAGGCCGGAAACACGGCCGTGCGAGAGGAGAGGACTCAATGACCGGGGGCCGTCGTGAACGCGCCGACGCCGCACGGAACCGGCGGGCCATCCTGTGCGCGACCGAAGAGCTGCTGGACCGGTACCGGCCCGAGCAGATCTCCATGGAGCAGGTCGCCGCCGCGGCGGGCGTCGGCAAAGGCACCGTGTTCCACCGGTTCGGCAACCGCATGGGCCTCATGCGCGCCCTCATGGAGGAACGCGCCCTCACCCTCGGCGAGTCCGTCGCCACAGGCCCGCCGCCCCTGGGCCCGGGCGCGCCCCCGCGCGAGCGCCTGCTGGCCTTCCTCGACGCCATGGTCGACGTCGTCACCCGTAACAAGGGCCTCATCGCCGCGCTCGACCACGCCATGACCACCGCACCCAAGCCCGCCGAGGACTCCCCGGCCGACCAGGACGCACACCCCGTCTACACCGCCTGGCACCGCCACATCAGCACCCTCATCGCCGAGGAACGCCCCGACCTGGACGCCGAGCTCCTGGCCCACATCCTCCTCAGCGCCCTGCACAGCGACCCGATCCTGGCCCTCCTGCGCCGGGGCGAAGGCCACCGCCTCACCGCGAGCCTCCACACCTTGGCCACGGCCGCCCTGGACGCCCCGATCCCCGGCCCCCCGGGATAATCCCCGCATGACCGCCCCAGCGCCGCCCGCCCAGGCCCTGATCGTCGTGGATGTCCAATCGGCCTTCGTCTCGGGTCCGGCCGCGGTGCCCGACGCGCCGCGGGTGCTCGAGCGCATCGAGGACCTGACAACCAGGGCACGTACGGCGGGCGCGCTCGTCGTCCACCTTCAGAACGACGGACCGGCAGGCGCGGCCGACGAGCCGATGACACCGGGCTGGGAGCTGTATCTGCCGGTCCGCGAGGGCCAATGGGAGGTCGTGATCCGCAAGTCGGAGGACGACGGCTTCGAGGACACACACCTCGGCGGACTGCTCACCGGCATGGGGGTACAAGCCCTGGCCGTATGCGGGGTGATGTCGGAGATGTGCGTCAGCGCGACCGCGCGTACGGCGCTGGCGCTGGGATACCGCGTGGTCCTCCCGCACGACGCCCATGCGACGTACGACATCCCGGCGGCGGCGGGCATCAGCGATGTGGTTCCGGCCGCGATGGTGTCGCGGGTCGCCGAATGGGCCTTGGGCGACGAGGTCGAGATCGTCCCGCACGCCGCCGACGTCGCGTTCGAGCGCCCCGCGTACGAGCGCGCGGCCTCACTGAGCCCGGTACACGGGGCGCGGCCCGACCGGGTGACGCCGCGCCGCGCGAACGGGTGATTCGGGTGGTTTTCCCGTTGTCTGGTGGAAGGAAAAAGGTGGCATTCATGCGCGAACAGGACGCATGAGCACCAGGGAGGAAAGATGCCGATACAAGCGAGCGCCCTCGTGCGCGGCGGCGCCGTCCTGGCCACCGCCGCGGCGACCGTCGCCATGCTGGCCACCCCTGCCCAAACCACCGAAGCCGGAGCCCGCGGAGGGGGGACAGGCGGCGGAAAAGAGGCCGAGACCAAGCAGATCGCGTCCTCGGTCCTGGACGCGGACGAGAACATCAAGTTCACCCTGACCGCGATCCGGTCCACCAAGGACCCGCTAAGGGCCTCCGTCCGTCTGAAGGCGTTCGTCCGGGAGCACGGCCAACTCGTGCTGTCGGACGAGGTACGGGTCGGTGAGGTGGACGGCTGGTTCTGGTTCCCGGTCACCGGCCCGCACGCGATCTGCGAGTTCTCAACGGCGAGCACCAACCCCGCCCCCATCACCACCAGCCTGCTGATCACCCCGGCGATCGGCTGCTCACCGCCCCAGCACTTCGAGCTGGAGGACGGCAAGTTCGAATCCGACGGCCACGGCACACGGACCCCGCACGGCGGCGTACGCACCGGCGCCGGCGGCATGGCCGAACGCCCCGCCGCCGCCCGCCTGAGCCAAGGCCGCTGACCCAAGGCCGCTGACCCAACACCGCTGACCCAGGGTCCGGCTCGGCAGCTCATTTCCCCCCGAGCCGGACCTCGTCCGCACCCGACCGGCTCAAAGCTCCGGGAAGGGCCGCGGATTCTCCATGACCCACAACAACTTCCGGGCTGCTTGAGCCTCTTCCGGCCGCACGGATGAGGCAATGCCCTCGACGACCGGCCGTCCCGCACACACCGCCGCCCTGGCGGCCTTCTCCGAGCCGGGCTGTTCCTGGAAGCTCGTACTCTTCGGGGCGCGCACAGCTGCGGCGGTGGAGTGCCATTGCCCGGTTCGGCAGATGCTCTCCAGCAGATCCAACAACTCGGCCTTGCACGGCACATACGGGGCCCCGGCCAGTTCAAGGAGAAAAGGGACCGTCGCGGCCGTCGCCTCACCCACGACGAACCCCAAATCACAGATGAGGTCACCGAGTTCGTCGATCGCGAGACGGGCAGTGTCCTCACCTCCGTACGCAATCCGTGAGAGCAACAGCGGAATACCGACGGCGGGCCTCTGCCGCGCGTCGCTCAGCTCCCCCCAGCGGACCCCCGGGACCCCTTTCAAGACACTTCCCATGCGCCGCCCCTGTCTAAATCGCCATTGCAGTAGATTAGCGTGTCGGGCAACGCCGCCAAGGTCACCCTCCTGTTACTCTGCGGCCCCCAGAGATCGCCCATAAAGGATTGAATGCGCCAGCTGGCAGACAAGATTTTCCTTGGCTGAATGCTGGCGTGGCCCCGGTCGGGAGGACACGGACTGTGCAGGATTTTCCTCGTCGCGGACTTCTCAAGGCGACGGCGGCCGCCGGCGTCGGCGCTGTCGTTCTTCCAGGCATTACGACCGCAGAAGCCCCGAGCGCGAGCGCCGCAGCCAAAGGAATCACCGGCACGAAATGCAAGCCGGCCAAACTGACCGGCCGCATCGTCCGCCCCAACGACCCCGGGTACGCCGATGCGAGCCTCGGCTGGGATGAGCTCTTCGTTCACTATCCGCTGGTCATCGTCTACGCCCAGAACACCCGGGACGTGGTCAACGCCCTCACATGGGCGCGCCAGCACGATGTCGCGCTGCGGGTGCGGAGCGGCGGCCACAGCCTTGAGGGCTGGTCGAATGTGGACAACGGCATCGTGATCGACATCAGCGAGTTGAAGTCGACCCACATCGACACCGGTTCTTGCACCGCGACCGTCGGCGCCGGGCTCAACCAGTTGGAAGCGGTGACCACGCTCGCGAAGAAGGACCTCGCCGTAACGACCGGAACCGAGGGCAGCGTAGGCCTGTCCGGCGCGACGCTCGGCGGCGGCTTCGGCTTCCTCACCCGCTATCTCGGCATGGCCTGTGACAGCCTGATGGGGGCTGAGATCGTTGTCCCGTCGGGTGCCGAGTGCGCCAAGGTGATCCATGCGGACCTGCACAACCACTCGGATCTCCTCTGGGCGCTCCGGGGGGCGGGAAACGGCAACTTCGGGATCGTCACCTCACTCACCTATAAGGTGGCTACGCTGAAGAGCGTCGCATATGTGACGGCAACATGGGACGGCCTCAAGGACCTGCAGAGGGTCTTCGACGCATGGCAGCGTACGGGACCGAGCGCCGACAACCGCCTCGGAACCCAGCTCGAGATCCACAGAGACCAGATCCTGCTGTTCGGGGTTCTCGCGGATGGCTCGGCGGCAAAGGCGAAGGAGCTGCTGGCCCCGATCCTGAAGGTCGGCAAGCCCGAGGTCTCGGCGCAGGTCGGTAACTGGGGCGACGTATATGCGGGATTCCAGATTCCGACCGCGGACGAGCCCGCCAACTGGAAGTTCTTCTCGCAGTTCACCACCGAGCCGTTCCCGAAGAAGGCAATCAGCCTGATTTGCTCATTCATGCGCGACGCCCCCACGGATGACAGCAACTTCTTCACCCAGGCATTCGGCGGAGCGGTGAAGAAAGAGCCCCGCGGCGGCACGGCGTTCCCGCACCGCAACGCACTTTTCTATTCCGAGCCCGGTGCGGGCTGGGGAACTCGTGGAGAGCCGGGCAGCGGCGACAAGCTCACCCCGGTGGCCCAGGCATGGATCGCCGAGTTCAGTCAGGCGCTGCGGCCCTACGTGAATGGCGCCTACGTCAACGTACCGAACATCGGAATGCAGGATTGGGAAACCGCCTACTGGGGATCCAACTTCGACCGACTGCGCAAGATCAAGGCGAAGTACGACCCGCACAACGTCTTCCAGTACGAGCAGAGCATCCCGCCCGCGTCACGCTGACCGGCACTCTGCCGCGACTTCACCCAGCCCAGAGGCCCCTTCCGACGACCGGAAGGGGCCTCTGGGCTGGGGCGCGCTCGGAGGCGGTCCGACCTCCGACGTTAGGGGGACGTTAGTCATACAGCGGCAGATCATCAGCGGCGGCCGACAACCTTGTTCTCACGCACCTGAAGCACCACGTCGAGAAACGGGGAAGATCATGTCGCACCGCACCACCCTCCGCCACGGGCGCAAGGCCGCCGCCGCCATGTTGATCGCCGTCGCCGCGTTCGGGCTCACCGCCTGCCAGGACGGCGACACCAGCGGCTCATCCTCACCGTCCGCCTCCGCGAGCGCCCCGCAGTCCCCCGGCACCCCGTCGGGCACCCCCAAGAAGCCCGACACGAAGTGCACGGATCAGATCAACTACGCGAAGGATCACAGGTCCAACGCCGACATCAACTCCATCGGCGAGGAGACCGGCTACTGCCCGCCAGTCCAGCCTCAGTGACATCTCGCGGCCGAGTCACGCATCCGGCTCTGTCTGACGTGCGCCGCCTCATTTGGTCCGGTTTCGTAAAGGTTGGCAACTTTCTGTGACCGTCGTGAGGCCGCAGGACGGCCGCACGACGCCGAGGAGGTACAACCTGATGAGGCTTGTTTCCGCTTCGCGTCTCGCGGCACTGGCCGTGGCCGCAGCGACAGCGATCATGACGGTGAACCAGACGGCATCCGCCTGGCCGGCGGACAGGGACGGAAGACCGTTCCTCAGGCCACTGCACACCGTCTCGACCATCGCTTCGACGGTTCCGGCCAACGGCGACCTGAACCCGTACGGCACCGCCCTGGTCAAGAAGAGCATCGGTGACCTGCGGCGCGGCAACGTACTGGTCAGCAATTTCAACAACGCCGCGAACGAGCAGGGCACGGGGACCACTCTCGTGCAGGTCAGCCCCAAAGGCAGGACCAAACTGTTCGCCGAGATCGACCCGGACAACCTCCCGGGGCCGTGCCCGGGCGGCGTGGGGCTGACCACCGCACTGTCCATCCTGCCGGGCGGCTGGGTGGTCGTAGGCAGCCTGCCCACGGCCGACGGCACATCCGACACGGCGCAGGCCGGGTGCCTGCTCGTGCTGGACAGGCACGGAAAGGTCCGGAAGACCTTCAGCGGCCATGGGATCAACGGTCCCTGGGACATGACCGCGAAGAGCCAGGGCGACAAGACCGATCTGTTCGTCACCAACGTGCTCAACGGCACGGTCGCCGGCGGCGGCGACATCGTGCGGCGCGGCACCGTGCTGCGGATCACCCTGCGCACCCACGGCAACCGGCCGCCGACCCGGATCGACACAACCAAGATCGGTTCCGGCTTCGCCGAGAAGACCGACCCGGCGGCGCTCGTGATCGGACCGACAGGTGTCGGCCTGCACGACGGCACGCTCTACGTGGCGGACACCGTCGACAACCGCATCACCGCGATCCCGGACGCACTGACCCGCCACACCAGCGCCGGCACCGGCCGAGTGGTCACCACCGACCGGCACCTCAACGGCCCGCTCGGAATGGCGATCACCCCCAAGGGCAACATCCTCACCACCAACGGCGGCGACGGCAACATCGTGGAGACCACCCCCCGCGGCCGTCAGGTGGCCGTCCGCACCCTCGACACCAGCGGCAATCCGCCGGGCGCGGGCGCACTGTTCGGCCTCGCGATCGCCGAAGACCCCGACCGGGTCTACTTCGTCAACGACGCAACCAACACTCTGAACCTGCTGAGCCGACCCTGACCCGCTTGCGCGGGGCTGATCCAGCCCCGCGCAAGCACACACGTCAGAGGCCCCTTCCCAAGATCGGAAGGGGCCTCTGAACTGGGGCGTGCTCGGCAGGATTCGAACCGCCGGTTCATGCGCCGGGTCACCATAAGGAGCTGCACCGCGACTCCAGCTCACCAGTTCACCCTGAAGCGCGACCACCACGCCGCTCGACCGGATCCAGTTCTCGCCCCAGCGGAAGAGCTGGCGCAGGCCCCCGACGACTACAACCAGGGCGCCCAGCACACCCATGGTGGTGGCGGAGGCGCCCGCCGCCGCAGCGGCCGGGATGGCAGCCGAGAAAACTATGATGAGGATCTCTACGATCTGATATCCACGACGTTGGTAGCGGACCCGCTGCTCGTACCAGGTGAGTCGTTCGACCACGCTGGGCGGAATACTCCCGCCGTTGGGACTGCGAAGTCCCGCCCACCAAGGACCTGTTGCATTCACACGTCCTGCCCCGTCCGTCATACGCGTCAAGATAGCCCGCCTACAGCAAGAACCAAAAGCCGGCTTCGATGGTGCGTGCACTCGGAAGAATGCGGCCCTCTTCGTCGGTGACGACGGCAGACGCGGCGCCCACCAGGCAGATCGCCGAGAAGTTCCAGCCGGGGCCGCGACCCTGGCCCCGGACCCAGTAGAAGGTCTCAGGGACTGCGCGGTCGCGCTGGGCACGGGTGCGGCCGTAGCGGTGCCAGAGATCTGCGGTGGTCACCCCCCGCACCATCCTCGGAGCGGCTGGATAGCATCCGGCCATGGCTCAGAAGATTGTGACCCTTTACTTGGACGACCTCACCGGTGCGGAATCGGACGAGGTCAGCACGCACAGGTTTTCCCTGAACGGCGTGAACTACGAAATCGACCTCACCCCGGATAACTACGACAAACTGGATGACGCGCTCCGGCCGTTCATCGAGAGTGGCCGGAAGATGGGCCGGACGAAAGAGACGGGTCGGGTACGCAGGGGCGCCGCGGACGGCCCCAGCGCGGAAGAGGTTCGTGCGTGGGCTCGCGAGAACGGCTATGAGGTGAACGACCGCGGCCGCGTCCCCAAGGAAGTCCGAGACGCCTTCGAAGCCTCCCGCTGACCCACGAACGATCGCCCCGGCGCAACGCCGGGAAGTCGAAGTATGCGCGAAGGTCCCGGGCGTGCGCGGCCTGCGTGTTCCACGGTGAGGATGCCCCAGCCACACCAAGAAGTGGCGGTTCAACGCTACGCCGGCCTCGCCCGCCGGACTGATCAGGAACCCCAAACATCACCCAGAAACGGACATCACTCAACGAACCGCGCTCTTGGATCCGCCAGCCATCGGCATGACTCCTACGCTGCCCCTGGGACGCTCGCTCGCACAGCACCCGTCGGTGGTGTCGAGTGCCGCGCTCTTGCCCATCTGGTCGGTGTCGCCCTTGACGATGTAGACCTCCCAAGGCTCCTTGCCGGGGCCGTGGACCCAGACCTTGTCCTGGAGCGCGTAACAGCACGAGGTGTCGTTCTCCTCGAACGTGGCGAGCCCCGCGTTCTTGAGCCGATCGGCGGCGGCCGAGACGTGGTCAGGGTCGGTGACCTCGACCCCGAGGTGATCCAGGCGAGTCTCCTGGCCCGCTTCGCCTTCGATCAGGACGAGCTTGAGCGGTGGCTCGGTGATCGCGAAGTTGGCGTACCCGGGGCGGCGCTTGGCTGGCTCGATCCCGAAGAGCTTGGAGTAGAACTCCACCGAAGCGTCAAGGTCGGGCACGTTGAGCGCGAGCTGAACGCGAGACATGAGGGGTCTCCCATCAGTCTGGATCGATGTTCTTCGATACAAGATTGCGGCTTGGATCGAAAAACGTCAACATAGAAGCATGTCGAAACAAGGGCTTCCGGTGCTCGGTCAGGACGGCGTCGAGGGCTGCTGCCCCGGACTGCTGACCGCCCCACTGGATGAGGGCCAGGCCGTCGAGCTGGCCAAGGTGTTCAAGGCGCTGGGCGATCCGATCCGGCTCCGACTGCTGTCCATGATCGCCTCGCGGGCCGGGGGCGAGGTCTGCGTATGTGACCTCACCCCTGCCTTCGATCTCTCACAGCCGACGATTTCCCATCATCTGAAGCTGCTGCGTCAGGCCGGGCTGATCGACTGTGAGCGCCGTGGCACCTGGGTCTACTACTGGCTGCTGCCGGAGATGACCGACAAGCTCGCCGGAATCCTCACCCGCCCGGCCGGGCAGCCCCTGCCCGAGCCCGCCGGGACGGCGGGCGACATCTCGTGACCGCCGACACCACGACTGCGGGCACCACGGTTCCGGTCGCCGCGCGTCTGTCGTTCGTGGACCGGTTCCTCGCTGTGTGGATCCTGTTTGCGATGGCCGGCGGTCTGGGCCTGGGGCGGCTCGTTCCCGGGCTCGGTGACGCCTTGGCGAAGGTGACCGTGACCGGCGTCTCCCTGCCGATCGCGCTCGGTCTGCTGGTGATGATGTACCCGGTGCTGGCCAAGGTCCGCTACGACCGCCTCGACACGGTCACCCGCGACCGGCGTTTGCTGATCCCCTCGCTCGTGCTGAACTGGGTCCTCGGCCCGGCGCTCATGTTCGCGCTCGCCTGGCTCTTCCTGCCGGACCTGGCGGAGTACCGGACGGGCCTGATCATCGTCGGCCTGGCCCGCTGCATTGCCATGGTCATCATCTGGAACGACCTGGCATGCGGCGACCGCGAAGCCGCCGCCGTCCTCGTCGCTCTCAACTCCGTCTTCCAGGTGATCGCCTTCTCGGCGCTCGGCTGGTTCTACCTCACCGTGCTCCCCGGCCGGCTCGGCCTGGAACAAACGGCCCTAGACGTCAGCGTGTGGGAGATCGCGCGCAGCGTCCTCATCTTCCTCGGCATCCCACTCGTCGCCGGATTCCTCACCCGACGCCTCGGCGAAAAGGCCAAGGGCCGGGCCTGGTACGAGACGAAGCTGACCCCGAGGATCGGCCCGTTCGCCCTCTACGGTCTGCTGTTCACCATCGTCGTGCTCTTCGCCCTCCAAGGTGACGCGATCACCTCGCAACCGGTCGACGTGGCGCGTATCGCGTTGCCGCTGCTGGTGTACTTCGCCGTGATGTGGGCCGGATCCATGGCACTGGGCAAAGCCGTGGGCCTGGACCATCCACGCTCGACAACGCTGGCCTTCACCGCCGCGGGCAACAACTTCGAGCTGGCCATCGCCGTCGCCATCGCCACCTTCGGCGCCTCCTCGGGGCAGGCCCTGGCCGGAGTCGTCGGCCCGCTCATCGAGGTCCCGGTACTGATCGGCCTGGTCTACGTGGCCCTGGCCGCCCGCCGCTACTTCCCCCAACCACCCGCCATGGCCGCCGAGTACCCGCCCGCCCGGGAAGGTTCCACCCGTGTCTGACACCCCCAAGCCATCGGTGCTGTTCGTCTGCGTCCACAACGCGGGCCGTTCCCAGATGGCCGCCGCCTTCCTCACCCACCTCGCCGCCGACCGCATCGAAGTCCGCTCCGCCGGCTCGACACCCGCCGAACACGTCAACCCCGCCGTAGTGGAAGCGATGGCAGAAGCCGGCATTGACATCGCCGCCGAGATCCCGAAGGTCCTGACCGCCGAAGCCGTCCAAGCGTCCGACGTGGTCATCACCATGGGCTGCGGTGACGCCTGCCCGTACTTCCCCGGCAAGACCTACCTGGACTGGAAGCTCGACGATCCCGCCGGACAAGGCGTTGCGGCGGTCCGGCCGATCCGCGACGAGATCCACGCCCGCGTCCAGAACCTCGTCAACGAACTGACTTGATGGGGTCGTCGGCGAACCTCACCGTCATGCTCTCGTTGGTGGAGTCGGAGTTCGCCGCACACCAGGGACAGACGTTGATCTGCCGTTCCCGTTGATGTCGATGGCCTGCGATCCGCTCTCGACGACGGACGCGTTGCTGGTCTTCGACGCTGCGCGGCCGAGGACGTTGACGTCGCCGCGCGGCGGCGGCCACGGACGTGGCGCCGATAACGCCGGTCAACAGGCGCATGGGCGCGCCAGACCAGGCCTGCCAAGTCCGGTGACCATACGCGGCGTCGATGCGTAGCGAACGTGCGGCTCGTAGCCCCCGGCCCGGCAATACTGCCTCGCAGGAGACCCACGGCCAAGCCGTGGCCGAGCGCCGTACTGCCACAAGTCACGGATGCGGGCGGGGTGGGTGCTTCCTGGAGATCGTTTGTCAAAGTAGTTGCGCCAGATCAAATGCTTTGGACAGAGGCACCGGGAAGGGCCGCGTCGGAGTCCACCGCCACCACAGACCAGCCCCGCCAGCGGGCCGCGCCCTTCTCCGGCATGCTGCGACTACAGACCGCCCGAGAACAGGACCCACCCGAAAGAGAGCACTACGAGTGGTGACGGACGCGGCCGGCAGACCAGCCGCCGTCTGATCTCAGCGAGCGGCGGTTTCCGTCAATGTTGCTGTCAACGCATACGCCAGAGGCCCCTTCCAATAATTGGAAGGGGCCTCTGGTCTGGGGCGCGCTCGGCAGGATTCGAACCTGCAACCTCTTGATCCGTAGTCAAGTGCTCTATCCGTTAAGCTACGAGCGCTTGGCTTCCCGGCGGTCTTTCTTGCCGGTCGGCGTTGCGGGGACAACATTACATGACCTGCGGCGTCAGACGAAATCCGTTTCCCTCACCCACTCTGAGCTGGGAAAACTCTCTTTTGGCGGCCATTCGGAAGATCGGCGGGGAGCGTCCGCGCGTACGGCAAAAGGAGGCATGGGGCTCATGGGATGCGGCCGCCGGATGATCACCGCGCCAGGGCCCGGGGAAGCTACGAAGGGGGTAGCGGGGCGAGTGGGGGTTCACGCGAGGGTAGGGAAACGCGACGGAGCCCCGGCCGTGGGGCCGGGGCTCCGGTGAGTGCGGAGGCTCCGGGATTTGAACCCGGGATGGGGGGTTACCCCAAACCGCATTAGCAGTGCGGCGCCATAGACCAGACTAGGCGAAGCCTCCATGCACACCGAGCATATTCGCGCGAGCGAGATGCGGTGTGTGCAGATGATGTCACAGCCCAGTGGGATGTCACCAATCGCCGCCTACGGTACTCGGCTGGCGGGGCGCATCGCAAAGCCCTTATGGCGGCGCAACGCGCACGACGGCGGCGCGTTAGAGGGGCAGGGGCAGTGCGCCCCGTTGTGATCACACCTGGAGCGCCCCCATGCCCCTGCTGCACCGCCTTGCCGTCGCCGTCGTCACGGCAGCCGCCTCCGCCACCGCGATGAGCGCCACCGCCTGGGCGGCCGCGCCCGTGCCGCTGCCGATGCCGTATGACGAGGGGGGCACCGATCACCTGATCGTGACCGTGTCGCGGAGCGGTGGTGCCGCGGACTCTGTCACGTACACGCTGGCGTGCCATCCCGCGGGCGGGACACACCCGGCCGCGCACGGGGCGTGCGATCAGCTGGACTCGGCGACGGTGTGGGGGAGAGATCCGTTCGCGCCCGTGCCGCCCGGGGCGATGTGCACGGGGCAGTACGGGGGGCCGGCCACCGCGCAGCTGCGCGGTCGTTGGGCGGGGCGGCCGGTGGACGCGGAGTTCTCACGGGTCAATGGCTGCGAGATCGCCCGATGGGACAGATTTTCCGTTGTTTTGCGCCTTCCTGGGAGCTGACCTGGGGATTGGCCAGGCCTGGGACAGAACGGCCGGAGAGCAGACCCAGGAGGTTTGTCCGGGCGTGCGCCGAGACGCGTACGTCGTGCTGCGACCTCCCTCTCATCTACCGCCGCGTCCGCCCCCGCTGCCCGTAGACTCCCCTGAGGACACTCCACGGACGGGGCGGCACAACGACCGCGAGTGTCGGGGCAAGGTGCGGTACATCAGGGAGGAAGCGTCGTCGTGAGCAGCAGGCCATCCCGAGGCGCTGCTCGCCTCGCAGCCATACTCGACGCCCTTCCCGACGCACTGCTGCTGGTCAACTGCAACGGCACGGTCGTCAACGCCAACCACATCGCGCTCGAGACCTTCGAGGTGCCGGGAACAGCGCTGGTCGGCCGTGGTCTGCTGGATCTTCTCCCCTCCTTCGACTCCAATCGCATTCCGGGCTCGATGCGCCGCCCCGCCGACGAGGACGAGGGCGGTCACACCAAGCCGACGCGGATGATCGCACGGCGCACCGACGGCATGCAGTTCCCCGTCGAGGTCACCAGCGCCAACCTGGAGGACGGCAGGACCCCTTACGCCGACCAGTACAGCTACACCGGCGACGAACTGCTGATGATCGTCGTGCGCGACCTGACCGGGACGCTCGACACGGAGGCCGAGCTCGCCCGCCAGCAGCGCCAGACCGAGATGATCCTGCGCGCGGCGGCGGAGGGCGTGGTCGGCGTGGACACCGAGGGCAAGGTGGTCCTCGTCAACCCGTCCGCAGCGCAGATCCTCGGCTACCGGGCCAGTGACCTGGGCGGTCAGGAGCTTCATCCTCTTGTACACCACTCGCGCCCGGACGGTTCCCCTCTGCCGTACGAGGAGTCCCCGGTCACCGAGACCCTGCGCTCCGGCCGTAAATACCGGGTGCGCGGCCAGGTGCTGTGGGCGAAGGACGGCAGCCCCGTACCGGTCGACCTGACGACCGCGCCCGTGCGGGACGGGGAGCAGCTGGTCGGCGCGGTGATGACCTTCACCGACCGGCGGCCCGAGGAAACCCTCGCGGTGACCCATGCGGAAGAGGTCGAAAGCCTCACGGCCAAGCACGCGAAGGAGCTGGAAAAGCTCACCGCGCGCCACGCGGAGGAGCAGAAGAAGCTCACGGCGCAGCTCGCCAAGGAGCGGAAGGAGCTCACCGCGCAGCTCGCCAAGGAGCGGGAGGCGCACACCGAGCGGTACGACGCGCTGGCCGCTCGCAACGCCCAGCTGCTCGCCGTCCTCGACCAGTCGCTGCGCGGCCCGTTGGTGGAGCTGCGCGGCGAGCTCGGCGTGCTCGCCGACGACCCGGCCGGGCAGCTGTGGCCCGAGGCCAACCAGATCCTGCACCACCTCGCCGCCGGGTACACCCGGATGACCACGCTGGTGGACAACGTCCTGAGCTACCAGCAACTCGACTCGGGCGACGAGGAGTTCACCCGGCACGCGGTCTCGATGGACGAGGTCGTCGCGGACGGCGTCGAGGGCGCGGTCGAGCTGATCGGCCCCGGGCGGGCGCAGTTCGCCGTGCACGCGCCGCCGATCGAGGCCGAGGTGGACGCGGAGCGGCTGGCGCAGGCGCTGGCGCACCTGATCGCCGACGTGGCGGGGGTCGACTCCACCGGCAAGGCGGCAGCTGGCCCGGGCGGCGCGACGGGCGATTCGACCATCGTGGTCGCGGCGGCGCAGCGCGGCGATGTCGTACGGATCGAGGTGCGCGGGCCGTACGCGGGCGGGGATCCCGTACACGAGCCGATCGTCCGCGGGATCGTACGGCGGCACGGGGGCGTGCTGCAGACGCATGAGATGCCGGGCATGGGCGGGCACGCCTACGTCCTCGAGGTGCCGATCTCCGCGGCCGCCGCCCAGGCGAACCAGGCGAACCAGGCCGAGAGCGCCGCAGGGGCGTCGGGGCGTACGTCCGGCAGGGGCACCGGCGCCGGTAACACCGGTACGGGCTCCGGTCCGGGGTCCGGTGCAGGCTCCGCGGCCGGTCAGGGCGGGACGAACGGCACGGGCACCGGCCAGACGCCGACCGGACCGACCGGACGGCGCGCACGACGCGGCCCGGCCGGCGCGGCCGCAGGCGGAACCAACGGGGCTGGTACGAACGGGGCCGGTACGAACAGGGCTGGGACGAACGGCGCCGGTACGAACGGCGCGGGCACGAACGGCGCCGGGACCGACGGAAGCGGTGCCGACGGGGGTGCGGACGGACAGCCCCCCGCGCGCGGCGCCGACCCGCGTACGCCCAGCACCCAGGGCGCCGGTCACCGCGGCGCGCACGCCGGCTCCGTGCCCGCGGGGCCCGCGGCGCCCGCGCCCGACGGCGACGACACCACCCCGGGGCAGCCGACCGCGGCCGGGGAACCGCAGCCGACCGGGCGCCGGCGCGCCCGCCGCCACCCCGACGAGGAGCAGCAGCCGGCGGTCGCGAACGCGAACGCCCAAACCGACGGCCAGGGTTCGGTGGCCCATCGCCATGCCCGCGGCGCCGGCCCACAGGCCGCTCAGCAGCCCGGTCAGCAAGCCAACCCGCAACCCGGCCCTCAGGCCGCCGCGATGGGGCCGGTGCCGCCCCAGGGCATGGCCGGGCAGCCGTCGCCCCCCGCCGGGCGGCGGGCCCGTCGCACCGCCCCGGCCGAGGCCGGACAGGGGCGAGCCGCCCTCGCGCTGCCGCCCGCGGCGGCCGACGCCGCCCCGCCGGCCGAC
>NZ_JBSFMM010000039.1:0-60688 GCF_053599555.1 Streptomyces sp. NPDC000941 | reverse complement strand
CGCCGGCCCGCCGTCCGGGTGGCGGGCCGCCGCGCTCAGGGGGGCGGCGGGGGCTTGCGGGCCGCCGTCCGGGCCCGCGTGCGGTTGGCCGTACGCGGTGGCCTGCTGCTCGCCACGCGGGGCGGATTGCTCCGCCTCCGCCTGTGCGTTGGCCGGGCCGTGGGCCGCCGCGCCCGGGTGGGTGGTGGCGGCCGTGTCCGGCTCACCGTGCGGCGCCGCGTCCGGTCGCCCGTACGCGGTGGCGTGTCGGCCCCCGGACGGGGCGGGGTTCGGCCTCCCCGCCGGTGCGTCCGCCGGCCCGCCGTCCCGGTGGCGGGCCGCCGCGCTCAGGGGGGCGGCCGGCGCCTCCGGCCCGCCGTACGGGGGCGCGGCGTGCCGCCCGCCCGCCCCGCCGGAGGCGCCCCGCGCCGGGGTCCCGGCCGCCGGGCCTCCGGGGCCCGACGCGGCCGAGCTGCCCAAGGCCAGCAGCCGAGCCAGCGTGGGGCGGAGGGCGGAGCGGGGGATGATGTCGTCGACCATGCCGTGTTCCATCAGGAACTCGGCAGTCTGGAAACCCTCCGGCAGCCGCTCCCGGGTCGTTTGCTCGATGACCCGGGGCCCGGCGAAGCCGAGCCGTGCGCCGGGTTCGGCGAGGATGACGTCGGCGAGGGTGGCGTAGGACGCCGCCACGCCCCCGTACGTCGGATCGGTGATCAGCGAGACCGTCAGGATCCCGGCCTCGTCGAGTTCGGCCATCGCCTGCGCGGTCTTGGCCATCTGCATCAGGGCCAGCGCGCCCTCCTGCATCCGGGCCCCGCCGGAGGCGGTGATCAGCAGCAGCGGGACGCGCCGGGCGAGGCTGGTGCGGGCCGCCTCGCAGATCAGCGCGCCCACCCCGCAGCCCAGGCTGCCGCCGAGGAACCGGAAGTCCATGGCCGCCACGACCACGGGCCGGCCGTCGATCCGGCCCAGAACGCAGATCACCGCCTCCTTGAGGCTCGTCTTCGCCCGCGCGTCCGCCAGCCGCTCCGCGTACGGCCGGGTGTCGGCGAACTCCAGCGGATCGTGCAGCGGCTGCACCTCGCCGACCGGCGCCGCGGAGTCGGCGTCGAGCAGTTGGTCCAGCCGCTGCCGTGCGGTCAGCGGGCTGTGCCAGCCGCAGTCCGGGCATACGCGCAGGGTGCGCGCGAACCTCTTGCCGTAGATCAGGTCGGCGCAGCGCTCGCAGCGCACCCAGTCCGCGACCACAGTGGTGCTCCCTTTCTCAGGTGTGCCTTGCTCAGGCGCGGTCGCGCTCCCAGCGGTAGAACTCATGCGCCATGGCGTCCTTGGGCTCGCGCCATGTCTCCGGGTCGTACGCCTGCACAAACGGCTGGAGCCGGGCGCTGACGTCACGGAACTCGGGGTGCTTGGCGTACCGGGCGACCTGGTCGGCCGGCGGCTGCTCGGCCTCGATCAGATGCAGATACACATCGCCGAACTGGAACAGGCTGCGCCCGGTGACCCCGATCAGCCCGGGCAGTTCGCCCCGGTCGGAGTGGGCGAAGACCTTGGCGATATCGGGCCCCGCGTCCCGGTTCATCTTGGCGACGATCATGGTGCGGTACATCGTCAGGCCTCCACCGTGGCGCGGGCGCGCTGCTCGATCTTCTCCCGGATGAGCTCCATCTGGATCTTGGAGTTGCGGTTGATGAGGTCCGTCATCCCGGCGTCGTCGATCGGCGCGTCGGGTCTCATCTCGAAGTCCTGGGTCCAGCGCATCCGGGTGCCCTTGGGCAGCTCGTCGTACTCCCAGCGGATGTTCATGAAGGCGAACGGGCCGGTTTCGACCCGGCGCGCCCATACGGTGTGCACATCGCGGGCGGTCTCGCGCTCGGACACCCAGCTCCAGACCTTGCCGTTCTCGTCGGGGTGCATGGTCAGCCGGAAGGTGGTGGTGTCACCCTCCCGCCGCAGCACCTCGACCGAGGCGTACTCGCTGAACAGGTCGGGCCAGTTCTCGATGTCGTTGGTCATGTCCCACACCAGGTCCATCGGTGCCGCGATGGTGATCTCGTTGTCGGTGTGCCCGGGCATCTCAAGCTCCTGCGGTGATTGAGGCGTTGATGACGTCGATGAAGTCATTGGGGGTCTTGCAGCTCTCGGCACCCGGTTCGATCGGGGTGCCGTAGTGGTTCTCCAGCTCGCCGACGATGGCCAGCAGACCGAGCGAGTCGAGGCCGAACTCGGTGAAGGTCATCTCCGGCGACCCCGTGAGGGCGGCCGGGTCGACGGTCAGGCCGGCGCACTTCTTCATGAGCGCGGCCAACTCCTGGTGGGTGAATTGACGGGACATCACATATCTCCTTCCGGGCCGCGGAGCACGAGCGCCGCGTTGTAGCCCATGAGCCCCCGGCTGAGCACCAGCGCACACCGCGGCTCGGCGGGCCGGGGACTGCGGGTGACCAGGTCGAGCTCATGGCAGACGTCGGTGACATACGGCGTGGGCGGCACCATGCGGTGCTCCATGGCGAGCACCGCGGCCGCCACGTCCAGCGTGGGAGCCGCGCAGTGTGCCCGGCCGAAGCCGGTCTTGGGCGCGGTCACCGGGACGCGGGTGCCGTGCGGGCCGAGCGCGTCGGCGATCGCCAGCGCCTCGGCCCGGTCCGCCTCCGGCACACCGAGCGCGTCCGCGAACACCACGTCGATCTCCTCGGGCGCGCACCGCGCGTCGTCCAGCGCCACGCGGATCGCGCGGGCCAGCCCCTCCCGGGACTCCTCCCACCGGGACGCCCCGGTGAAGGTCGCCCCGTAGCCGCTGATGAACCCGCGGATCGGCACCCCGCGGCGGCGGGCCGCCCCCTCCTCCTCCACGACGAACATGGCCCCGCCCTCGCCGGGTACGAAGCCGCATGCGTCGGTGGTGAACGGCAGATACGCCCGGCCCGCCTCACGGGCCCGGCTCAGCTCCCGCCACCCCAGCTGACACACCATCGAGTACGGGGCGAGCCCCGCCTCGGTGGCGCCCGCGACGATCGCGTCCGCCCCGTGTCGGATCGACCGCCGTGCGTGCGCCAGCGCGTCCAGTCCGCCGGCCTCGTCGTCCGCCACCACACCACACGGCCCCTTGAAGCCGCCGCGGATGGAGACCTGGCCGGTGCTGGCCGCGTAGAACCAGGCGATGGACTGGAACGGGCCCACATGGCGCGGGCCCTTGCCGTACAGCTGCTGCAGCTCGCGCTGGCCGAACTCGCCGCCACCGGAGCCGGCCGCGGTGACCACGCCCACGGCGAACGGCGACAGGTCGTCGACCGGCAGCCGCGAGTCCTCCAGTGCGAGGTCGGCGGCGGCCAGCGCGATATGGGTGAAGCGGTCGGTCTGGACCAGCAGCCGTTCCTCGATCATCGTGGCCGGGTCGAAGCCACGGATCTGGCCCGCGACCCGCACCGGGAAGTTCTCGCTGCCCTCGCGGGTGAGCCGGTCCAGGAAGCTGATCCCTTCCCGGGTCGCCTTCCAGAAGGCGTCGGTGCCCACACCGTTGGGCGCGATGACCCCGAGCCCGGTCACCACCGCCCCCCGGGCCCGGGCACTCATTGCGCACCCGCCCGGCTCAGCACCACCGCGGACTGGAAGCCGCCGAACCCGCTGCCGACCGACAGCACATTGCGCAGCGGCAGGGCGCGCGCGGTGCGCGGGACATAGTCCAGGTCGCACTCGGGGTCCGGGGTCTCGTAGTTCGCGGTCGGCGGGACCACTCCGTGGGCCAGCGCCAGGGCGCAGGCGGCGAGCTCGATCGCGCCGATCGCCCCCAGCGAATGCCCCACCATCGACTTGATCGAGCTCATCGGCGTCTTGTACGCATGGGCGCCCAGCGACCGCTTCACCGCGGCCGTCTCGTGCCGGTCGTTCTGCTTGGTGCCGGAGCCGTGCGCGTTGACGTAGTCGATCTCGGTGCCGTCGATGCGGGCGTGGCCGAGCGCATGGTTGATCGCCTCGGACATCTCCAGGCCCTCCTGGGTCAGACCGGTCATGTGGTAGGCGTTGCCGTAGGTGGCGAACCCCTTGAACTCGCAGTACGCATGGGCCCCGCGGGCCCGGGCGTGCTCCAGCTCCTCCAGGACCAGCACGGCCGCGCCCTCGCCGAGGACGAAGCCGTCGCGGTGGGCGTCGAACGGCCGGGAGGCGTGGGCCGGGTCGTCGTTGTTCGTCGAGGTCGCCTTGATGGAGTCGAAGCAGGCCACGGTGAGCGGGGTGACCGGGGTGTCCGCCGCCCCCGCCACGCACACATCGGCCCGGTTCTCCTCGATCGTCTGGAAGGCGTACCCGATCGCGTCAAGACCCGACGTACAGCCCGTCGACACGGTCTGCACCGGCCCGTGGGCGCCTGCCAGCTCCGCCACGCCGGAGGCCAGCGCGCTCGGCGAGAAGGCGTGGTGCAGATACGGGCCGGCCCGCCGATGGTCCACGTCCCAGCGCGCGCCGGACTCGCTGACCTTGACGTAGTCCTGCTCCAGCCGGGTGGAGGCGGCCACCGCCGAACCCATCGACACGCCTATCCGCCACGGGTCCTCGGCACCGGACCCTCCGGACCCCCCGGGCTCGATCCCCGCGTCCCGCATCGCCTCGGTGGCGGCCACCAGCGCGAACTGCACATAGCGGTCCGAGCGTTCGATCTGCTCGGCCGTCAGCCCGCAGGCCACGGGGTCGAAGTCGCATTCGGCGGCGATCCGCGAACGGAACCTCGCGGCGTCGAACAGCGTGATGCCGCGGGTCGCCGTGCGGCCCGCGGTGAGCATGTCCCAGAAGGCCGGGACGCCCAGACCCCCGGGAGCGACGACACCGAGCCCGGTGACCACCACCCGTCGGGTCACGACGCCGCCTCGGCGGGTTCGGCGGTCTCGGTGTCCACATGGCCCAGCTCCGGGCGCGGGGCCAGCGGGCCGAGGTGGAAGACCATCCGGGCCTCGGTGTCGCCCACGTTGCGGAACCGGTGGCGCATGTTGATGGGGATCAGAAGCCCCTGGTCGGCACGGAGCGGATGCGCCGTATCGTCCAGGTCCACTTCCAGCTCACCGCACACCACGTACACGAACTCCTCGGAGTACGGGTGGTAGTGCTCGGTGACGCGCTCGCCGGGCTGCACGACGGCCATGCCCATGAAGCCGCTCGTGGCGCCCACCGTGGTGGGGGTGAGCATGGCGCGCACATCGCCGCCGCGGCGGCGGTTGGGGGCGACCGCGGACAGGTCGACGATGAGGTGGGACTGCGTGGTCATAGTGGCCTCCAGAAGGCGGCGCGGCCGCCGCGCACGACGGAGAGTGGGTGGGGGTTGGCGGGTACGGGCTCGGGAGGGGGAGTGTCAGTAATCCGCCGCGCGGCGGTCGGTGACCGGTTCCATGTCGCAGTCGGTGAGGAAGCGCCGCAGCCCGGCCTCGCTCGACAGATCGATCTTCGTCTTGCCGCCCGCCCCCGCGTCGAGCAGCCGGGCGTCGAGGAGCCGGCCCAGCACCGCGGCCGCGCGCGGCCCGCTGACCCCGGCCGCCACCGCGAGATCACGGTCGAGCGGTGCGTCCATGTCCACCATGCGTACGACGATGTCGTCGCGCTGGAAGACCGTGCTGCTCACGATCGTGTGCTGCCCCTCGCCGCCGTCGGACGCCATCGCCGCCTTCGGCTTGGTCACCGCCAGGTCGTCCTGACGGGCCAGCAGACTGGCCACCGCCGGGCCGCAGCCCTCCTTGACCGGGTAGAGCAGCATGTGGCGCCGGAGATTCGGCGGGCGGCTGGGGTCCGCCGTCAGATGGTGCACCACGGGCAGCGCCGCCCGCATGAAGAAGTCCCGCGCGGCCTCCGGGTCGTCCAGGTCGCGGTCCTCCTCCAGATGCGGGTTGATGGCCTCCTCGACCGCACGCACCTCCGGCTGCCTGGCCACATGGCGCAGCGCCGCCACCAGATCGCCCTTGACCTCGACCGCCCGTACGACACGGTTGCCGCTCATGAACAGCGAGGTGCGGCACAGCCGGGTGTTCTCGTCCACGCGGGCCTCGGGCGCGGCGTAGTCGGCCAGGATCTTGGCTACGCTCTGCTCGCTGCCGGGCTTGACGGTGAAGGTCAGGGCGTGCCGCACCAGGCCGTCGCCGACCCGCGGGGCCAGCTGTACGGGGGGCGCGGCGCGGCGGCCGGCCGCCTCCCTGGCCGAGAAGGTCTCCCGCAACACGCTGAACCGCAGCGACCGGGTGTCCTCCACACATCCGTGGAGGGGCTTGACCATCTCGCGGTGCTCGGGGCTCTCCACCCAGCTCAGAAACGGCGGAGCGCTCTCCCACTCGCTGGTGATCAGCCACTGCGAGGGGTTCTCGATCGACTGGCACAACTGGTCGCTGATGTGGCCCGGGACCGCGGCCACCTGCTGGGACAACTGCTCGTAGGCATGCAAGAAACGCTCTTCGGCGCCCACATGGACCGACACCAGCAACACCACACGCAGCCGGGCGTCGGTGAGCGTGGAAGGCCGAGGCGGGGACTCGGTCGTCGAGGACTTCGCGGGCCGCGAAGTCTTGGGCAGGGTGCTCATATGTTCCACTCCTCCTCCGGGGGCGTCCTTCGCCGACGCGGCGCCCGTTAGTCGATCGTGGAGCGCTCCCACGGATGCCGCGAGATATGTGAGCCATCCGGGCGAAGGGGCTCACCAGACGCCTGACCAGGGACAAAACCCCGGGAATAGCAGCGAGATGAATCCCCATGTCGATGAGCGTGTGCCAGTACTCGTCGTGGGCGGATCCCTGGTGGGACTGTCCGCCTCACTTTTCCTGGGCCGTCTGGGCGTCGGACACCTGCTCGTGGAGAAACACGCGAGCACCTCCACGCACCCGCGCGGGCGCGGAAACAACCTCCGCACCATGGAGTTGTTCCGGACCGCGGGAGTGGAGTCCGCGATCCACGAAGCCGCGTCCGTCCTGGCCGGCAACCATGGCATCCTGCAAGCCGAATCCCTCACCGGAGTGGACCACCACTGGCTCTTCCGGGAGATCGACCCGGGCGGCGCCATGCGCGGGCTCAGCCCCTCCGGATGGTGTCTGTGCAGCCAGAACGACCTTGAACCGGTCCTGCTGCGGACCGCCCAGGAGCTGGGCGGCGAACTGCGCTTCTCCACCGAACTGATCTCCTTCGAGCAGGACGCCGACGGGGTGACCGCCGTCGTCCAGCACCGGGAGTCCGGGCGTACGTCCGTGGTGCGCGCCGACTACCTCATCGCCGCCGACGGCCCCCGCAGCTCCGTACGCAGACGCCTGGGCATCGGCCAGACCGGCCGCGGCGAGCTGTTCCACAACGTCAGCATCACCTTCCGCGCCAAGCGGCTCGCCGATGTCGTGGGCGACCGCCGCTTCATCGCCTGCTATCTGACCAACCCGGCCGCCGACGGGGCGCTGCTCCCGGTGGACAACGCAGAACAGTGGGTCTTCCACGCCCCCTGGCACCCCGAAACCGGCGAGACCCTGGAGGACTTCACCGACGAGCGGTGTGCCGAACACATCCGCAAGGCCACGGGTGTCCTCGACATGGAGGTCGAAATCACCGGCAAGGCTCCCTGGCACGCGGCCGAACGGGTGGCCGAGCGCTACCGCGACGGCCGGATCTTCCTCGCCGGCGACTCCGCCCATGAAATGTCCCCCACCGGCGCATTCGGCTCCAACACCGGCATCCAGGACGCACACAACCTCGCCTGGAAACTCGCCGCCGTCCTCGGCGGCTGGGCCGGCCCCGGGCTGCTGGACACCTACGGCGTCGAACGCCAGCCGGTCGCCGTGGCCACCAGCGCCCGCGCCGCCGCGCGCTCCGCCGAACACAACCACCCCGGCTACACCCCGCCACCGTCCACCGGCGGCCCGCAGCGCGATGTGCTCGCGGTGGCCATGGGCTACCGCTACGCCTCCGACGCCGTCCTCGGCGCCGACCCCGCCACCCCCGCCGTCCCCGACCGCTTCACCGCGGGCGGCGAACCCGGCAGCCGAGCCCCCCATCTGTGGGTCGACCGCGACGGCTTCCGGCTGTCCACCCTCGACCTCTACGAGCGCACCTGCGTCCTGCTCACCGGCCCCGAAGGCGCCGCCTGGCACGGCGCCGCGCTACGCGTCGCCGACCGCCTCGACATCCCCCTCGCCGCCTACCGCCTCGGCCTCGACCCCACCCACGACCTGACCCCCGACCCCGGCACCGACTGGACCGAACTCCACGGCACCACCCCCCAGGGCGCGGTCCTCGTCCGCCCCGACGGCTTCATCGCCTGGCGCGCCGAGGGCGCCGAACGGGAACCGGAGCGAGTCCTGGCCGGAGTCCTCCAGTCCGTCCTCTGCCGCTGACCCGCCGCTGCCCCCGGACCCATCCGGGCGGGCCCGGCCGACCCGCGCGACGACTTCGCGCTGGCCGGGCCCGCTCGCCCGTCACCCGTCACGGGTTTGGACCGGTGCTTACGGGCCTACGTCGGGGCCGGAGGTTCCGCAGCGCAGCAGTGCATGGGCGAAGGCGATGTCGGCGCCGGCCGTGACTTCAAGGGATTTGATTTCGAAGCGGGGACGTGTAGCGAGTGTTGCACCGACGAAGTGCAGGCCAAACGAAGCCGCCAACGGGACTCACTCACCATGCGGAGATCGAGGCCGGTAGACAACGGGCCCAGGGGGCCACGCGTGATCGAGCGTGAAGGACACGACGGTACCGCCGAAGCGGCTCGGCCCGGCGTGCCACGAGTCGGCCAGCGCGTTGACCAGGAACAGACCACGCCCGTGGGCTTCGTATGCTGCTGCCTCACGCATCCGCACATTCGCAGGGAAACCCGGATTGTGTACGTCGACACGCAGCGCGCGTCCTTCGCGGTGCCACTCGACGCGCACCAGCCACTCATCTTCGGCGTGCCCGAAGACAATCGCGTTGGTGACCACCTCAGTGATCATCAAAAGGCAATCGTCGATCGGGGAGGCCAGGTTGTAGGCGGTGGCGAACTTGCGGAACCAGCGTCGGGCGCGCGGCACCGACTCCGGCCAAGGGCGCAGGGTCATCGCACCGAGTGGCGCCTCGTCTGGTGTACTCGTACCCGGGCCGTCAGTGCCAACGTTCATCTTCGCACCACTCCTCACGCCGTGCCGTCGCTGCACCATCCAAGTGGCATTAGCCACTCACTGGATGGTGGCATTAGCCACTTCGCTCAGGCAAGCGGTTGAGTGTCAGCGGCGGCGATGTCACCCCAACGGGTATCCCTGTTCGAAGGCCCAGCGGCCGGGCGGATAGGTGGCTTCGGCGAACTCCAGTGGACGGTCCTGCAGGTCGAAGACGACGTGATGCACAATCAGCACCGGCGAGGCGGGTGTCAGCCGCAGATCGGCAGCCTCCTCCTCGGTCGCCGCCCGAGCGCACATTCGGTCCTCCGCGTAACTGCCTTGGCGGCCCGTCACCTTCTCGACGTGCATCAAAGTCCCCTCCTGGATGCGTTCCGGGTCCAGGAGCTTGGGCGCGCGCTGACCCACCTCCGGTGGGAACCAGGAGGTGGACAAGGTGATCGGTCCACTTTGGTCATTCGTGACCCGCCTGCGGTGTACCGCGCGGCGATCCTTGGCCAGGTTGAGTGCCTCTGCCACGTGATCCGGCGCGTCAAGCCACCCGGCTGAGGTGATGACCGCGTATTCGCCGGGGGAGTAAATCTTGCCAGTCTGCCTGGCCCGTCCGTACAACTCCCGCGCCCGGCGGTTCACCTCGAGGCTCCGGACATAGGTGCCGGAGCCCTGACGTTTTTCCACCAGGCCCTGATGGCTCAGTGCCTGCAGGGAGCGGGCCGCTGTCGGACGCGAAACGTTCCAGTCGGCCGCCAACTGACGTTCCGACGGGACCTCGTCACCCGGCCGCAAGTCGCCCCGCAAGATCTGATCGCGGATGTAATGCGCGATCTGCAGGTACTTCGGCTGAGCCTCTTCGATCTGTGGCATGCGGTTCCTTCGTAAGTGGCTAATACCTCTGGCCACTATAGGGTGAGCGGGCAGCCGTGCAGCACGTACGCTGATCGGGTGACGCACCTGATCGTGGCTGGGGGAGGCGGGGGTGACGCCGTCGCCGCCGCGATGCTCGAGGCTGCTCTGTACGGCACGGAGGACCGGGCGGTGATCCTCACTTACGCCTGGGACCGACTGCTCGTCGACCCCGTACCGGGGCCGCGCGGACCGGCCGACTTCACCCGCCTTCAGCCGTTGACGCCCAGCGTCTACGCCGTCCCCGCTGGGGCGACCCCGGTGCCGCCGGCCGGGTCGACCCTCCCGCGTCTTGCCGAGGAACTCCCGCACACCTTCGCCCTGACAAACCCCTACGGCGGGGTTCGAGGCATGGTCCGGCAGATCGAAGAACTCATCGACCACCTAGCCCCGACGTCAGTCGACCTGCTGGACGTGGGCGGTGACATCCTCGCTCGAGGTGATGAACCTACCCTGCGCAGTCCCCTCGCCGACGCGCTCTCGCTCGCCGCGTGTGCCCGGATCGACGCGCCCATTCGGCTCCTGGTCGCTGGTCCCGGGCTCGACGGTGAGATTCCCGCGGATATCCTGCGTGAGCGGCTGGGCCGCGTGATCCACACCCTGACCGCCGAAGAAGCCACCCGCATCAGCGCGGTCATGGAGTGGCACCCGTCAGAAGCCACCGCAATGCTCACGGCCACCGCCCGAGGTGCACGTGGCCTCTGTGAAATTCGCGACGCCGGACTTCCGGTCCCCCTCACCGACGACGGACCCACCGTTCATGAAGCGGACCTTGACGCTGCCTTCCACCGCAACCGGCTCGCATGTGCCGTCGCCGCAACGACCGGCCTTAGGGAAGCCGAGCAACACAGTCGTGATATCTGCGGATACTCCGAAATCGACTACGAGCGGGACAAGGCCACACGTCTCGATGAGGCATCCAAGGCCAGCTTCGATCCTGACACCGCACTCCAGCGGCTCGAGCGCTTCCAAACCGAAGCCCGCACTCGCGGGATCACCCACACGACGTTCCGCCGCCTCACTGAAGCCCTCGGCCTCGGCGGGGCTCACCGCACCGAGCTGCGCGATCTCCTGATCAAGATACATCCTGACCAATACGTCTCACCGCTTTGGCACCTCGGGCCAGGGAACTGATTAGCGAATATCCTCGTCTGAGGACAACAGGCTTGTGCTCGGATTTTTTAGCCCAGGTGAGGGTGATGCGGGTAGCCTAAATATCGACTGATTACTTCAATATCGTCGCGATCTTTTTCTCTGTTGAGGCGCGACTTCCATTCCATTACCCTGGGCAAAGGTGCAAACCGGACCCCGTTAAAAGTCTCCCCTTCGTCGATCAATTTATTGATGTCGTAGTCGAACCAGCCGTTGAGTACCTCAATGTCGCCGGAGGCGAGAACAATGTGCTCTGCGTAGCCGAGGGGGGCTGGTAAGGGGGTGCCGAGGCGTAAGGCTTTCTTCCAGGCGGGTCCCCGTGCCACAATGTCGAGGTCACCGACATTCGATCGAATTCCGTGGGCCAGCATAGGGCCGCTTCCGGCAACGAGGAAGTCGTTAGCTGGGAGGTCCAGGGAGATCAGCTTTTTGAAGAGAGGTTGTTCGCTTAGGTCCATACCAACTCCTAAATGGGCGGCAGCCCAATAGCGAGTCTGGTGGCACAGGATGCCAGCAGTGCTGCCGTCACACTGGCCAATGTGCCGACCAGATAGTAGTCGGCGACCAGCTTTCCGCCTTGACTGATTCCCGGGGACCGGGTGAATGATTTGGCGGCAATAACTAAGGCTGCGGCCTCAGGCTTCCCTGAAGCCAAGAATCCGAATAAAAGGATTCTTTCAATCCATCCAATATGGGCGGCTGATGCGACAAACTCTCTGATGTTCGAACCGAGTGCTCCTGTGGCGACATGGGACTCGATTTCGTCGATCAGCGGTTTGACGATTCTTGCGATGGTGGATCCGCAGCCGACTACGGCAATCAAGCCGCCGGAGGTCACGATGAATACGCGATCGCTATCCGCTAGCTCGCGAATGCGAACGAGGCCGGCGTTCGCCCCGACGTATGTGTAGGTTACTCCCGCAACGAGGAGCAGTGCGCCCGCAGCATATCTGGTTGCGGTGACCGATGGGATGGCTATCCGGTTCGGGAGTCCAGGAAGCGGCTCCCATGGCTTGCACATGAGCGCGATTGAGAGGCTGCATAAGACTGTTGCCCCTAGAATTAGCCAAATCTTGGGGCCGTGGCCGAGGGGGATTATTGCAATAGAGGTGTAGGCTGATGTGAAGGAGACGGAATACCAGGGTTTCTTGAACCAGGACAGCCCTGCTGGGACGGATAATGCGGCGGCTACCGAAAATGCTACCCTGGCTAATTCCATTGTTCCCTCGCAGTATTCGCTGAGATTCTTGGTGCAGTCTGATGGATCGCGGGCTGGCGGCTGCGCCGGAACCTAATTACCCAGAGGCGATCAAGTCGTAACCCTCCGAATTTTTCGGTTGCGCATCAATGTCTCCCGTGAGCGGGTTGCACAGGGGCAAGCGCCGGTCGGCCCGTCGCCTCGCGGTGCGCTCGGCGGCGGGCGCGGGCGCGGGTGTGGCGCCACAGGGCGGGGCGGCTCCAGGACGCTAGCCGAGATCTCCCGAACGACGTTAGGGTCTGCCTAAACGTTATTTGATAGGTTCGACCTGAACAATCTGCGGAGGGGTGGGCTGATGGAAAAGATCGACAAGCCGGGTCGCCTGCTGGACCGTGATCACGAGTGGACGCTGCTGAACGACTTCCTCGCCGATCCCACCCCCGAGTTGCGGCTGGCCATCGTCGCGGGGCGGCGGCGGAGCGGGAAGTCGTTCCTGTTGGAGGCGCTCACGGAGGCAGTGGGCGGGCTTTATCTGACCGCAGTGCAGGAGGAGGGCCGGGTGCCGGCACTGCGCAGGTTCACTGAGGCGATCGCCGCGCACGCCGGCGTGCGACCTGGAGCGATGCGGTTGGATGACTGGCGGGACGTACTCACCGCTGCGCTGGAGGTGGTGAACCGAACGGCGGGGGCACCACTGATCGTGATCGATGAGCTCCCGTATCTCATGCAACACTCACCGGAGATTCCTGGCTTTCTGCAACTGCTCTACGATCAGTCGCAGTCCGGCAGGGCGCCCGGCGGGCGGATCGTGTTGTGCGGCTCTGCCATGAGCGTGATGTCCGAGCTGCTGTCCGGCACCAAGCCGCTGCGCGGCCGGGCTGTGCTGGACCTGCGCGTGCCGGCCTTCGACTACCGCACTGCCCGTACACACTGGGGAGTGGCGGACCCGGGCGTGGCACTACAGGTTGATGCGGTGTTGGGCGGTGCCCCCGGTTACCGGCCGCTGGCCGCCGGGCCGACTCCGCAGAGCGAGGCGGAATTCGGCCCATGGGTGGAGCGCACCCTGTTGAACCCGGGCCGGGCGCTGTACACGCGGGTGGAGGCCGAGTTCCTCCTCCGTGAGGACCCGCGGATCACCCATCGCACGCTGTATTACGACGTGCTGACCACGGTGGCCCGGGGAGCCTCGACCCCTGCGAAGGTCGGGTCGATGCTGGAGCGATCCCGATCCGCCATGGTCGCCCCTCTGGAGGTGCTCGAATCCACCGGGTACATCCGTAAGGAGCAGGACCTCCTCAAGGCACGTCACCCGGTCATCAGCGTGGCGGACCCGGTGATCCGGTTCAACCAGCTGATCACGTTGCCCATGGTGGACCTGGTGGAACGGCGGCGCGGAGGCCAGGTGTGGCAGTCATCCCGGCCGACTTACCACTCAAAGATCCTTGGCCCGCACTTCGAGGAAACCGCACGCGAATGGGTCCGCTCCTTCGCGATGGACGAAACGGGTCTGTCCTTCGGTACAGTTGGCACGGCGGAGATCTCTGACCCGACAGCCCGGACCAAGCACGAGATCGACGTGCTCGCGTTGGCCCTCGGCGAGCGCCCCCAGAGCCCCAGAACGGCCGTCACCCTGATCGGCGAGGCCAAGGCCACCATCCAGCCCCGCGGACTCAAGGACCTCGAGCGCCTGGAACATATCCGAACCCTTCTGGCCGCACAGGGGCATCGCATCGACGATGCGGCCTTGGCCCTCTTCTCTCTGCACGGTTTCCAACAGGATGTCATCGCCGCCGCCGCACGTCGCCGCGACATCCTTCTTGTCGACATCGGCGCGTTGTACGGGGACAGCATGGTGCGTGGCCTGCATTGACATGCGCTCAGAATGCATGCCCACGCATATCGCCGCATAGTGCGTTGCGAGGGTTCTGGCGGTGGCGTAGCGCACCGAGCCTGCACGCTCGAACGCCACGTGGCGGCCACCGCGATCATGGCCGCGACCGCCGACTACTTCGGGCATACGGTCGACGATCTGTGCGGCGCCTCGCGCAGCCGGGTGCCGCCTCCGCGGCCGCGCCGTGGTCACTGTCCCCGGCGGCGCTCCGGCGAGCCCCGTTCACTCCCCGGCTCGTGCTGCCCTCGCCCAACGGATCCGCCATCTCCGCGGCGGCGGGCGGTTCGACGGTGGTGGCGGGCTGCCTGCGGAACGCGGCGGCCGTCGGCCAGTGGCTGGCGCGGAACGGTTACGGGAGCCCGGAACGGCCGCTTGGGCGTGCCTGTGCTGTGACCGGGAACCGACGGACTCGTGAAGGCCCCGTCGGTGAGCACGGGCACGATCGCGGAGGCGCCTCGGCCGGCCGGGCGCTGCCGCCGCGGACGGAAAGGACCGCCGGAAGATCACCGGCCTGACCACACCCTGGAGGCCGGCGACGAACCTTTTCAGCTCTGCCTCGCCGCCCAGGACGTGCCAGGCCCTCCCGGGGATATGGACACTGACCCGGTGGGCGTAGCCGGACAGGCCCCGGAGCCGTTCGGCCGCGAGCGCGCAGTCGGTGTCCTTGTCGGAGCGGGCGTCGAGGTAGCTCTGGAGGTGGTTCCGGGCTTCCTGTTCGGTGCCGAAGGTCTGGGCGTGGAAGGCGACCTTGAAGCCGTGCGTTGCGGCTGTGTCCGGTGCTACTGACGCCCAGTGCCATTCCCCCATGGGGGGAGACTAGCCGGGGTGTACGCGAGCGGTCAGCTCGTCGCCTCGCCGTGTGCCTCGCGGCGGGCGCGGGTGCGGCGCCAGAGGGTGGGGGCGGTGCTGAGGAGGACGGTCAGGGCGATCGCGGCGGCAACGCCCTCCCAGGGCCTGGCGAAGAGCGAGCCGCCCAGGATGCCGATGAGGGCGTAGGCACCGGACCAGGCCAGGACCGCCGGGGCGTCGCCGCGGGCGAAGCGGCGCATCGGCATACGGGAGAGGAGGCAGGCCAGCATCACCGGGATGCGCCCGGCGGGGAGGAGACGGGAGAGCACCAGCACCGCGACCCCGTGCTCGTCGAGGCGGGTGCGGGCCTGCGCCAGGCGTTCGGGGGCGGCGCGGCCCTGGAGCTGGGCGAGCCAGCGGGAGCCGTTCTTCGAGCTGAGGCCGCGGCGGCCGAGCCAGTACAGGGTGATGTCGCCGAGGAAGGCCGCGAAGGATGCCACACCGAAGACGACCAGCAGCGACAGGGGCGGCACGCTCTGGTGGATCGCCACCACCGCCGCCGAACTGACCACCGCGCCCGTCGGCACCACCGGCACCAGTGACCCCAGCACCACCAGCAGGAACAGCGAGGGATAGCCGACCGCCTGCTGGGTCGACTCGGGCGGCACGCCGCGCGCGAGCTCGCCGATGCCGTCGAGTACTTGGCCGGTCATCCGGTGGTCTCCAGGTGTACGCATTCGCCGTGCCGCAGCGCATGCACCACCGCGTCGGGGGCCAGCCGTCCGGCGTGCCGGACGAAGTCGTCGCCGGGGGAGTGGAATTCGTGCGGCCGGATCCCGTCGAGGCCGATCGGCCAGTACGTGCCGTAGTGCACGGGCACCGCGCTGCGCGCGCCCAGCCGGGCGAGCGCCTGGGCGGCCCGGTGGGCGTCGAGGTGGCCGTGGCCGAGGTAGGGGCCCCAGCCGCCGACCGGCAGCAGCGCCACGTCGCAGTCGCCGACCGCCCGCGCCATGCCGTCGAAAAGACCGGTGTCGCCCGCGAAGTACGTCGTGGACTCGCCCCGCAGGACGTAGCCGAGCGCGGGCACCCGGCTCGGCCCGTACGGCAGCCGTCTGCCGTCGTGCGCGGCCGGTACGGCCCGGATCCGCACCTCGCCCACCGCGATCTCCTCGCCCGGCCGCATCTCCGTGACCCGCAGCTCCCGCGCCCGGGCCACCCGCCGCAGCCCCGGCACGGCCCGCCCGGCGCCGCGCGGCACCACCAGCCGGGTGCCGGGGCGCAGCCGCATCAGCGAGGGGAGGTGGAGGTGGTCGGCGTGCAGATGGGAGACCAGCGCGACCTCGGCGACCTCGGCCGCGGGCGGCGGCACGGGCCCCCGGCGGCGGCGCAGATGCGCCAGCCGCCGTACGAACAGCGGGTCGGTCAGCACGCGCACGCCGGAGTCCCGCACGGTGGTGGTGGCATGCCCCCACCAGGTGATCTCCACCGACACTCGGACCCTCCCTCATGGCGCCGCCCGGACCGTGCCGCCCGGACTGTGCCGTCCGGACCGGCGGACGTACGTCCCCACATCGGGCGGGGGCGTGTGCGCCTTCGTCCGATCCTCTCACCGTCCTGGGAGACGGCGGACGGCGCGGGGTCGCGCGGGACCGGATTCCTCCCCGTCGGATGTTCGAATATTCCGTGGCCCGGCGCCCCACCCGTACGGCACCATGGCCCCGTTTCCTGCCTCGCCCCGGCCCTGACCTGAACTGACCTGACCTGAACTGACCTGACCTGACCTGAAGGAAAGCCTGCACGTGACCCTGGACCCGCATCTGGAACTGCACCGCCGCGCGGTGGTCGCCGACGCCCATAACGACCTGCTGATCGCGGTCACCGCCCGCCCGCCGCACCGCTGGGCCTCCTTCTTCCGTGACCAGTGGCTGCCCCAACTGCGCGAGGGCGGGGTGGATCTTCAGGTGCTGCCGGTCTTCATCGAGGACCAGTTCCGCCCCGAGGGCGCGCTGCGCGAGACGCTGCGGATGATCGAGTGTGCGCACACCCTGGCCGAGGGCAACGCGGACGAGGTACGGCTGTGCCTGGACGGGGACGACGTCGACCGCGCCCTGGACGAGGGCAAGATCGCGCTGGTCCTGGCGCTGGAGAGCGCCCCAGGGCTGGATGCGAACGTGGAGCTGATCCCGACCCTGCACCGGCTCGGGGTGCGCATGGCGTCCATCGCGCACTGGGGCCGTACCGCCCTGGCCGACGGCAGTGGCGAGGACGCCACCGGCAGCCGGCTCACCGAGGCGGGGGTGGCGGCGCTGGCGGAGATGGAGCGCCTGGGGATCCTCTTCGACGTGTCCCATCTGGGCGCCTCGGGCGTCGCCCATGTGCTGGAGCTGGCCACCCGGCCCGTGCTGGCCACGCACTCCTCCGCCCGCGCCCTGCTCGACCACCACCGCAATCTCACCGACGAGCAGATCCGCGGCCTTGTCGCGACCGGTGGCATGGTGTGTGTGAACTTCCTCGGCGAGTTCGTGGCCACCGACCCGGCCGAGCGCACGGTGGACCGGCTGGCCGATCACATCCTGCATATCGTCGAGGTCGCGGGCGTGGACCGGGTGGGCCTTGGGCCCGACTTCATCAAGGAGGTCAGCGCGGACACCAGCCCGCCGTGCTGCGAGGACCTGGAGTACGCCGAGCTGGTGGTGCCGGGCCTCGAAGGCCCCCGCGGGCTGCCGCTGGTGACGGAGGCGCTGGTCCGCAGGGGCCTGCCCGAGGGCGACATCCTCAAGATCCTCGGCGGAAACGTCCTGGAGCTGTTCCGCAAGGAGCTCGGCCGCCCCGCGTAAGCCCGTACCTGCTCGTTTGTCACTGCTCCGGTGCGGATCCCGTCTTCAGGTGTACGACGTTGGACGCCTTGCCGTAGGAGAAGGCCCGCACCCGGTATGTGGCCCGCTTCTCGTTCGGGAGGGTGATCAGGCCGAAGGAGTTGATGTCCCGGTCCAGGACGGCCACCGGCCGGAAGCGGTCGCCGCCCTGTGGCCGGTCCTCCAGCAGATAGCCCTGCTCGTCGGAGGCGTGGTCGGTCCAGGTGAACCGGATGCCGTTGGCGTGCATGACGGTCGCCTTCAGCCCGGTGGGGGCGGCCGTCCGCGCCGTGGCGGCGTCTTTGACGGAGCCGGTGTGCACGGCCGTTTGGCGCAGCGTCCGGGGCGGCGCCCACTCGTGGTCGCTCTTCTGCTCCTTCGCCGTGAAGTCGCCCTTGGGCAGCCGCACCTCGACCGGCCGCGAGGCGGGCCCGTAGTAGGGGCGGACGCGGTAGTAGAAGGGCGTCTGCGGCATCAGATCGGGGTGCCGGTACGAGGTCTGGCCGAGCGGGACGTACTCCAGGATCGTGTACGGCCCCTCGGGCGCGGTCGCGAACTCCACGATCCGCCCGGCGGCCCCCGGCTCCGTGCCCGTCCACCTCAGGGTGGCGTCCACCGGCGAGGTCAGGGTGGCGGTGAGCCTGGTGCCGGGGGTGGCGGTGGCGGAGGTAGGGGCCGGTTCGGCGGAGCGGGCGGTCGGCTGCGGCGACGAGCAGCCGGCCAGGGCGGCGGCGACGAGGGCCGCCGCCGCCAGGGCTCTGCGCGCGCCGCTCACTTGCGCCAGAACTTGACGTTGCTCCACACCACCGTGGCCGGGCCGTTGCCACTGCTGGTGCGGTAGGCGCCGAACTTGTCGTAGAAGCTGCCGCCGGGGCTGTCGACGGTGTGTTTCAGCGATCCGTTGATGTAGGTGCGGTGTTCCTTGCCCACCTGGTGCACGGTGTTCACCCGCACCGTCGCGCCGACGGTCCCGGCGTTCGAGAGGGTGTCCCCGCCGTGCACGGCGTACAGCCGCCCGCCACGCTCGACGGCCAGCATGAAGTACGGGCCCGCGCTGCCGTCCGTGTCGTTGAACGTCTGCTTCAGGCTGATCCGGGTGCCGCCCATGCTGGTGACCTTGAAGTACCCCTCGAACTGGTGGGTGCCACCGGTGTAGGTGTCATACCGCCGCTCGGCGCGCTGGTCCCCGCTCGCCGTCGAGCAGGTGAGCTTGAAGGTCAGATCGTCGACCTGGCCGCAGCCCCGCTCCTGCACCTTGAATCCGGGGGATTCCGAGGTCCAGCCGCCGGGCTCGACCTCGGCGTGGGCGGCGGTCGGAGCCGTCAGCAGCAGTCCGCAGGCGGCCGAGATCGAGGCGATGGCGCGGTGTTTCACGGACATGTCTCGCGCTCCTCTACTTGACCCAATAGTGGATGTTGCGGAAGCGGGCCTCGGCCCGGCCACTGCCGTGGTGGTACACACCGTTCTTGAAGTGGCGGGTCGCGGATCCCCGGTCGGCGACGGTCAGGACCAGCTGGTCGTCGGCGTAGACCTGGATCTTTCCGGCGTCCGCGTCGTGCGCGACCTTCAGGTTCCACCACTTGTTGTAGACACCGGACTTGATGACCTGGTCCGTGTAGCGCTTGACGGTGCCGCCGTTCTCGCTCGACACCCGCAGCATGATGTCGGTCGCGGGGGTGCCGGAGGGGTGCTTGACCCGCAGGATCTGCATGAAGTCCGCGCCGTTGGTGCCGGACGGGATGTACACATCGGCGTCCCACATGTGCTTGCCCGAGGTGTACTCCTGATTCCAGCGCATCTCGGTGCGCGGATCGGTCGAGCTGCCCTCTTCCAGGGGCTCGTCCGTGGAGTACACCCACATGGTGTGTGTCTTGGTGCCCGAGTCGTAGCGGTAGCGCTCGCTGAGGTCGAGGTTCCAGGGCTTGTGCATGGCGTAGGTGAAGGACTTCTGCTGCCAGCCGTCCGTCGGCGCGGTCGCGGTCGCTGTCGCCGGTGTTGCCGATGCCACGCCGGTCAGCGCTCCCATGAGCGCGGCGACGGCGATGGCCACTCTGGTGCGTAACGCGGGCATGTGATCGTCACCTCCAGTCGATCTCTGGTCGATTTCGAGTCGATTGATCATGGTCTAGACCAAGAGTCACGGTAGGCCGGTGCGCATGGCGTGTCCATATCAATGAACGAGATTCTTATAGAGAAACGCCACGGCCGGGCCCCGAGATCCGCTGTGACAGGCTGGGGGCCGGTCCGCGAGTGCCGAGCGGGCGTGGAAACGCGAGGTGAGTGACGGCGTGCAGATGCCCCGTTGGAAGTCCGTGGGCGCGGCCCTGCTGCGGGTGCTCGCGGTGTGGGCCGTGTCCACGCTCACCATGCTGGCCCTCGCGGGCATCCTGCCCGACTTCCGGCTGCAGTCCGCCGACGGGGACAGCACCACCCGGATCGCGATCACCGCGGCGAGCGGCGCCGGGGCCTTCGGTCTGCTCAGCGCGCTGGTGTGGCCACTGCTGGTGCGGGCCCTGCTGCTGGTGCCCGCGTTCGTGCTCGGGCTGCTGGTGTTCGTGCTCAACGGCTCGCTGCTGCTGGTCGCGTTGAATCTGATCCCGGACGGGCGCGGCGCCGCCGAGCCGGAGACCGCCGTGGTGGTCGCGGCCGTGATGTCCGCCGCGTCCTCGGCGACCAGCACCTTCCTGGCCGTACGGGACGACGGCGCCTACCGCCGGCGGCTGGCGCGGCTCGCAGACCGCAGACAGGGCAGTCGGCGCAGACAGGGCGGGACGGGCGGGCCGCCGCAGCCGCCCGGGACGGTGTTTCTGCAGATCGACGGTGTGGGACACGATGTGCTGCGGGACGCGGTGCGGCCCCGTGGCAACCGGCCGCCGATCATGGAGACGGTCGCCGGCTGGGTGGACACCACCCATACGCTCACCCCCTGGCGCACCGACTGGTCCAGCCAGACCGGTGCCAGCCAGCTCGGCATCCTGCACGGCTCCACCGAGGACGTGCCCGCCTTCCGCTGGTACGAGAAGGAGGCCCGGCAGGTCATCGTCAGCAACCGGCCGACCAGCGCGGCCGAACTGCAGCGCCGCGCCGCGGCCCGCACCGGGGACGGGGGACTGCTCACCGTCGACGGGGCCAGCCGCGGCAACCTGTTCACCGGCGGCGCCGAGGAACTGGCCCTGGTGCTCTCGGTGGCCGCCCGGCGTGGCCGCCACAACCGCTCCCGCAGCGGCTACTTCGCGTACTTCAGGGACCCCGCGAACGCCACCCGCACCGCGGGCTCCTTCCTCGCCGAGATCTTCCGCGAGCTCGCCCAGTCGGCGCGCGCCGGACTGCGCCGCGAGACGCCGCGGGTGGCGCGGGGCGGGCTGTACCCGTTCATCCGCGCCTTCGCCACCGTCGTGGAGCGCGATGTCGTGGTCGCCGCGGTGATGGGGGACATCCTGTCCGGGCGCACCGCGATCTACGCCGACCTGGTGGCGTACGACGAGGTCGCCCACCACTCCGGGCCGCGCAGCCGCGACACCCACCAAGTGCTGCGCCGCCTCGACCGCAGCGTCGCGCTGATCGCCAAGGTCGTCGAGCACGCACCGCGCGACTACCGCATCGTGCTCCTCTCCGACCACGGGCAGAGCCCCGGCGCCACCTTCGCCGACGCCTACGGCCTCACCCTGGAGGACCTGGTGCGGGCCGGCTGCGCACTGCCCGTGCCCCGGCAGGCCGGGCGTACGCCGAGCGGCGCCGAGGCGCGCGAGGCGGCGCGCGCCGCGCTGCGCAGGCCCGAGCGGGACGGCGACGGACACGGTCCGTCCGACCCGGTGGTGCTCGCCTCCGGCAACCTGGGTCTTGTCTCCTTCCCCGATGTGCCGGGCCGGATGAGCCGCGAGGAGATCGACCGCCGCCACCCCGCGCTGCTGCGCACCCTCGCCGACCACCCCGGTGTGGGCTTCCTGCTCGTACGGTCCGAGCGGCACGGCGCGGTGGTGCTGGGCGCGGACGGCGCCGAGCACCACCTCGACACCGGCCGGGTCGTGGGGCGCAGCCCGCTCAAGGCCTTCGGCGACGGCGCCGTGGCCGCCGTACGGCGCACCGCGCGCTTCGCGAACGCCCCCGACATCATGGTCAACTCCGCCTACGACCCGGCCACCGGCGAGGTGCACGCCTTCGAGGGGCAGATCGGCTCGCACGGCGGGCTCGGCGGGGCGCAGAGCCACCCCTTTCTGCTGTGGCCCATCGAGCTCAGCCCGCCCATCCGGCCGGGGGAGCAGCTGGTGGGGGCCGAGCGGGTGCACGCGGTGCTGCGGCGCTGGCTGCGGGAGGCGGACGGACCGCAGGTCCCGGAGACCCCATCGGCCCCGAAGGTCCCGGAGAGTGAGGAATCACGGCTGCTCGGCGATGTCACCGCAGCATCTCCGGCGGCCCCGCCGCCCGTGCCGGACAAAACGCGGTGATTTGGTGCGCCATGCATGATTCCCCGACCATGGCGGAATGCATGACCCGCACCACGCCCGCCGCTTCGGCCTGCCCACGGCGACCGCGCTCGTCATGGGCAACATCATCGGTGGCGGCATCTTTCTGCTGCCCGCCTCCGTCGCCCCGTACGGCACCGTCAGTCTGCTCGCCTTCGTCGTCCTGACCGTCGGCGCGGTCGCGCTCGCGCTGGTCTTCGGGCGGCTGGCGGAGCGCGATCCGCGCACCGGTGGGCCGTACGTCTACGCGCGCGCGGCGTTCGGCGACTTCGCGGGATTCCTGTCCGCCTGGTCGTACTGGACCATGACCTGGGTCAGCAACGCGGCGCTTGCCGTGGCGGCCGTCGGCTATGTCCATGTGCTCGCCCCCGGCCATGAGTCCAAGGGTGTCGACCTGGCCGTGGCGCTGCTCGCGCTGTGGCTGCCCGCGCTCGCGAACCTTGCGGGCACGCGATGGGTCGGCGCGGTGCAGATCGTCTCCACGGTGCTCAAGTTCGTGCCGCTGCTCTTCGTCGCCGTCGCCGGGCTCTTCTTCTTCGACCCGGACAACCTCGGCCCGTTCCACTCCGGCGGCGGCAGCGCGGTCGGCGGCCTGTCGGCGGCGGCCGCGATCCTGCTCTACAGCTATGTGGGCGTCGAATCGGCGTCGATGAGCGCGGGCGAGGTGCGCGACCCGGAGCGCAACGTCGGGCGGGCCAGTGTGCTGGGCACTGTTGGCGCCGCCGTGGTCTATCTCGTCGGCACCCTGTCGGTCTTCGGCACCGTCGCCCACCGGGACCTGGTGAACTCCACGGCGCCCTTCTCCGACGCCGTGAACGCCATGTTCGGCGGCTCCTGGGGCGGCACCCTCATCGCGCTGGCCGCCGTGGTGTCCATCGTCGGCGCGCTCAACGGCTGGATCCTGATGAGCGCCCAGGCACCGTACGCGGCCGCCCGCGACGGGCTCTTCCCCGCCGCGTTCGCCGCCAAGCGGCGCGGTGTGCCGACCTTCGGCGTGCTCGTCGGCACCGTCCTCGCCTCGCTGCTCACCGTTCTGAACTACACCTCAGGCTCGGGCGGGGTCTTCGAGTCCCTGGTCCTGATCACCACCTTCTCGGCGACCGTCCCGTATCTGCTGGCCGCCGGCGCCCAGGTCCACTTCCTGCTGTCGGGGCGCCGGGACGAGGTGCGCGCCGGCCGCTTCGTCCGGGACCTGGTCCTCGCGCTGCTCGGCTTCGGCTTCTCCTTCTGGCTGGTCGCGGGCGCCGGATACGCCGCCGTGTACCAGGGCACGCTCTTCCTCTTCGCCGGTGTGCTGGTCTACATCCTGATGGCCGCCCGCCGCGCCGCCACCCGGGCCGGCACCGCTGCGGAGACGGTTCCCGCGGACGGCGCGCGCCCGGCCGCGTGACCCGTCGCCCGACCCGCCGACTGACCCGTCGCCTGGCCCGGGAAGCGCGGCGGCCAGCGGCACCCCGGCCGCGGCGACGGCCGCCAGGACCACCAGCGTGGTGGCCGCCGTGGTGAGGGCCATCAGCATGGTCGCCGCGGCGACGCCAAGCGCCGGGCCGACGTTCAGGGCGGTCTGCTGAAGCCCGCCGGCCACCCCGGCGTGGTCCACCTGCGCATGGCGCACGATCACGGCCGTCGCGGTGACCATCACCGCGCCGAACCCGGCGCCGATCGCAAGGAAGCAGCCGCCGATCGCCACGGCCGTGGACTCCTCGTCGAGCCGGGAGAACAGCAGCACGCCGAGGGCGAGCAGCGCCGTCCCCGCCACGGCCGTCCGCCGGGGTCCGTACCGGCGCAGCAGTACGGCGCAGACGGGCGCGCCCAGCACCATCATCGCGGGCAGCGGCAGCGCCCTCAGCCCGCTCTGCAGCGGGTCGAGCGCGAGCACGTCCTGGAGGAAGTACGTGCCGAGGAACAGTGCCCCGAACACCGCGGCCGACGCCGCCACCAGGACGCCGAGCGCCGGGGCGACGGCCGCCGAGCGCAGCAGGCCCGGCGGCAGCAGGGGGTGCGCGGTGCGCCGCGTATGCCGGGCGAACGCACCGCCCGCCGCTGCCGCGGCGAGGACTCCGAGCGCGGTCGCCGCAGTCCAGCCCCTGTCCGGCAGCGCGACGAGCGTGTACACCACGGATGCCAGGGTCAGCGCGAGGAGGAGGGCGCCGGGCAGATCGAGCGGGAGGTCGGCGGTCCGCTTGGGCTCCGGGATCCGGACGAGGAGCGCCAGGACACCGATCAGCAGCGCGGGCGCCACGGTGAGGAAGAAGACGGAGCGCCAGCCCAGCTGGTCCGTCAGCGCCCCGCCGATCAGCGGACCGGTCGCGGCCGCCAGCCCGATGGCGCTGGTGCGCAGCGCGATGGGCATACCGATCCGGTCCGGCGGGTACGCGGCCCGCAGCATCCCGAGCGTGGCCGGTTGCAGCAGCGCGCCGAACACCCCTTGGACGACGCGCAGACCGATCACCCAACCCACCCCGGGCGCCAGCCCGATGCCCGCCGACGCGGCGGCGAAGCCCAGGGTGCCGAGGGCGAACAGCCGCTGATGGCCGTAGCGGTCACCCAGGCGGCCGGCGAACACCAACAGGCCCGCCACCGCGATGAGATAGCCGGTGCTGGTCCACTGCACCGCGGCGAACGAGGCGTGCAGATCCCGCCGCATATCGGGCTGCGCGATGGTCAGCACGGTGCCGTCCAGGGCGACGATCGCGGCCCCGCCGACGCTTGCGACAAGCGTGAGCATCCGCTGGTACGAGGGCTTCATCGCCGCTCCGGTCCGAGATGCGCCTCCAGCGCGGCGCGCAGCAGCGGTTCGACGTCGTCGGTGCCCGTCGCGAGCTGGAGGCTGCCCCACCCCCACAGCTGGGCGATGCCGTGCAGATTGGCCCACAGCGCGCCCGCGACGATCTGGGGCGGGGCATCGACCGCGGGCCGTGCCCGGGCGACCAGATCGACCAGCACCTCGAAGAGCGGCAGGCTGGTCTCGCGCAGCCCGAGGTGGTCGCTCTCCAGCAGGTCATGGCGGAACATCAGCTCGAACATGCCGCGGTTGGTCAGGGCGAAGTCGAGGTAGACCCGCCCCAGCGCCATCAGTTGGGCGCGCGGCTCCACCCGTCCGTCCCCGACCGCCTCGGCGACCCCGGCGGCCAGCTCGGCGAAGCCCTGGCGCGCGATCGCGGACAGCAGCGCCAGGTGGGTGGGGAAGTAGCGGCGCGGGGCTCCGTGGGAGACCCCGGCCCGGCGGGCGATCTCCCGCAGGGACAGGGACTGCATCCCCTCCCTGGTCACCAGATCCACGCCGACCTCGATCAAACGGGACCGCAGCCCCGTGTCGTGCTCGTTCATAGACACTGTCTACCAGGTGAGGTAGACAGTGTCTACTCGGGCCATTCAGGGGCCTGTTGGGCGAGAATGATGCGCCAACGCTTCTGTGACGACATGTAACGACGTGAGGCCGACATGACCGAGCAGCACCCTCCGACGCCCCCTCAGCCCGCGGGCGTCCCGCCCCAGCCCGCTGGCATCCCACCTCAGCCCGGACAGCACCCCGCCGCGCATCCGGCCGCGCCCCCGCGGCAGGGCCGGATCTCGCTGCGCCACCCGTTGGTCACCGGCGCGATCGGCCTCGTGGTCGGCCTCGCCGCGGTCGGCATACCCGTCATGCTCTCGGACGACGACGACGGCGACGGCGGCGGGGGCTTCGGCGGCGGGGGCGGCGGGGCCGAGCTCAGCGCTCCGGCGAAGCTCGACGGGCTCAGATCCTTCGCCGACCTCCAGCGCGCGGCAGGCGTCCCCAAGGCCAAGGAGATGGCGGACGGCATCGCCGAGGAGGACCGCAGGAGCGGCGAGCGGCTGTCCGAGGCGTACGGCGGTGCCGCCGCCGTGGTGAAGCGGTACGCCGACGACGGCGTCCTGACGACCGCCACGCTTGTCGCGGTCCGCAGCCGGTCCCCGAAGCCGTACGTCCCCGACCAGGACCCGAAACGACTCGGTCTGGAAAAGCCACAGGACGAGCTCAAGACGATCGGCGACGTGTCCTGCGTGCTCTACAACGAGCCCACCGCGGCCGGTTCCGAGCCCAGGAAGGAGTCCGTGCACGTCACCTACTGCCAGCGCACCGGCGACGGGCTCACCGTCCAGATCCGCCCGGTCGGCAGCGGTATGGCCAACCAGCCCGAGAAGGTCGCGGCCCTGGTCGAGAAGGCCTGGTCGAAGCTGTCCTGAGCTGGGCCGCTCAGCGCCAGGCCATCGCCATTACCTGGCGGGTAATCGACCGGGCGAGCCGTCGGCGGCATGGTTGGGGCATCGGGTTCCGGGCCGGCGCACTCCGGCTCGGAACCCGGCCTCACCAGCACTTTTCATCATGAGGAGAGCCCTGCCATGACCGCGCAGACCCAGTACGAGACCGCCATCGCCCGCTACTTCGAGGCGTGGAACGCGACCGACGCCGAGGCCCGCTCCAAGGCCGTCGCCGCCGCCTGGACCGAGGACGGCAGCTACACCGACCCGCTCGCCGCCGTCAGCGGCCACGACCAGCTGGCGGCGGTCGTCGCCGGGGCCCAGGAGCAGTTCCCCGGCTTTGTCTTCCAGCACACCGGGACCGTCGACGGCCACCACGACACCGCCCGCTTCACCTGGGAGCTGGTCTCGACGGCCGACGGCTCGGCGCCGGTCGCCGGGTTCGATGTGATCACCCTGGCCGAGGACGGCCGGATCCGCTCCGTCCTCGGCTTCCTGGACCGTATCCCGGCGGCGCCTACGGCATGAGCGCCTACGGCCTGAGCGCCTACGGCATCAGCCGCCGCAGGGTCTGCGCCGTCTCCGGGTCGGCCGGGAGAAGGGTCTCGATCGCCAGCTCGGAGACGGTGACGTCCATGGGGGTGTTGAAGGTCGCGATCGTGGACACGAAGGACAGCACATGTCCGGCGTGCTCGATCACCATCGGCAGCGCGAACGGCGCGTGGTCGCCGCCCGTGGCCGCCCGCTCCTGGCCCCCCGAGCCCAGCGGATAGGCGCTGACCTCGTCGTACAGCTTGCGCAGCGGCGAGGACCGCATCAGCGCCAGATGCCGCTCCATCTGCTCCAGCAGATGGCCCCGCCACTCGCGCAGATTGAGGATGCGCGGGGCCAGGCCGTCCGGGTGCAAGGTGATGCGCATCGCGTTCATCGGCGGCCGCAGGAGGTGGTCCGCGACCCCCTCGAGCAGCATCGCCATCCCCTGGTTCGCGGCCACCACCTGGTACATGCCGTCGACGACGATGGCCGGGTACGGGTCGTAGCCCGTCAGCAGCCGCTCCAGCCCCTCGCGCAGCGGGCCCATCGACGGGTCGTCCACAGAGGTCTCCGGGTAGTGCGGAGCGTAACCGGCCGCGATCAGCAGGGCGTTGCGCTCCCGTACGGGTACGTCGAGGTGTTCCGCGAGGCGCAGCACCATCTCCTGGCTGGGCCTGGCCCGTCCGGTCTCGATGAAGCTGATGTGGCGGGCGGAGGAGTCGGCGCGCAGTGCGAGCTCGAGCTGGCTGATCCGCCGCCGGTCCCGCCATTCGCGCAGCAGTGCGCCCACCCCCGGGGCAATCACGGCACTCGTCATGCCCCGACGGTAACCGAACACGCGTCTGCGCCTCGCGTGTGGCCCGCACGGTGCGTGGGAAGGTGGGGGCAGTCGCGACGAAAGGGGCGCCCCATGGCAGTCCAGCCGCTGTCGAACGAGGAGATCGAGCGGGGTCTGGAGGACCTTCCCGGCTGGTCGCTGCGGGACGACCGGCTGGTGCGCGGATACTCCTTCCCCGGACATCCGGCCGCGGCCCGTCTGGTGGCCGAGGTCGCCGAGGCGCAGGAGGAGCTGGGGCACCACTCCGACCTCACGCTCGGCTACAACAAGGTCGGCGTCTCGGTGAACACGCACAGTGTCGGCGGCAAGGTGACCGAGCTCGACTTCCGGCTCGCCCACCGCATCGAGGACATCGCCCGAGGACAGGGTGTGTCCTAGAACCCCGCTTTTTGATAAGGATGTTGGCCTGCTCTGATCACTTCGTTAGCCTCCCGGCAGCCCCCCAGATACGCCGCTCCGAGGAAGACGACGCAGTGACGAACCCCCAGGACCCGCAGGCCCCGCAGGACACTCAGGCCCCTCAACCCCCGCGCAGCGCACCGGATACCCCGCCCCCGGGCTGCCCCGCCCACGCCGCACGGCTGTACGGGCCGGACTTCCGGCGGGAGCCGGCCGAGACGTACCGGCGGATACGACGCGAGGGGCAGGTCACCCGCGTCCTGCTCGAAGGCGACGTCCCCGTCTGGTTCGTCGTCGGCTACCGCGAGACCCGCCAAGTGCTGAACGACGTCGAGACCTACGGCCGCGACCCGCGCCGCTGGAACGGCTGGGACAGCGTGCCGCCGGACTGGTCCCTCATGCCATGGGTGCGGTACACCCCGATGATGCCCTTCACGGAGGGGGAGGAGCATCTGCGGCGCGCATCGGCCGTCAGCGAGGTCCTGTCCGCCCTCGACCCGTTCGTGCTGCGCGGGCACTGCGAGCGCTTCGCCGATCAGCTGATCGACAAGTTCGCCGTGACCGGCCGGGCGGATCTGGTGTACGACTACATCTACTCGGTGCCCACCCTCGTCATGGGCGAGGTGTTCGGCCTGGCCGAGGACGAGGACGGACTGGCGGTCCTGGCGGAGGGGCTGACCTCCTCGTTCGTCTCCGGCGAGGACGCCATGGCCGCTCAGCAGCGGGCCGCCGCGTATGTGGCGGGGCTGGTCAAGGCCAAGCGCGAGGCGCCGGGCCCCGACCTCACCTCGCGGTTCATCCAGAGCACCCCGAACCTCACCGAGGAGCAGCACATCGCGGACGTGATGATGCTGATGGGCGCGGCGCTGCCGCTCACCTCGTACTGGATCGGCAACACCCTCCGGCTGCTGCTCACCGACGAGCGCTTCGCCACGACCCTCACGGGCAACCGCCGCAGCATCGGCGAGGCCATGAACGAGGTGCTGTGGGTGGACGCCCCGCTCCAGAACCTGATCGGGCGGTACGCCACCCGTGACACGGTCCTCGGCGGTCAGCGCATCCGCACCGGCGACCTCGTCGTCCTCGGCCTGGCCGCCGCCAACGCCGACCCGCTGCTGTGGCCCGACGGCCACGTCGGCCACGCCGGGAACCACTCCCATGTCGCCTTCAGCGCCGGCGACTACGGATGCCCGGTGGGCGGCCCCGAGATGGCCAGGATCATCGCGGAGACGACGATCGAGGTGTTGCTGGACCGCGTTCCGGACCTGGAGCTCGCGGTGGCCCCCGAGGAGCTGAGGTGGATGGACTCCGTCTGGTACCGCTATCTGGAGTCGCTGCCCATCACCTTCACCCCCACCGGAGTCACGGGGGGCTGATTCCGCCCCGGGGCAGGTGGCGGCCCGCCTTGCCGAATCGGCAACAATGTTTGTCGATCCGGCGGGGCGGGAGCAGGCTCTGCGGCATGAGCGGACACCAGCACACCCACACCGACCACACCCATTCACCTACCCATTCCCACACCCACGGCGGCCCCGCCCATGCCGATGACGCGCACCCGGACTGGGCCGCCTTCGGGGAACTCCTCGAACTGAGCGCGGATGTTCACACCCCCGCCGTCGAGCAGACCGCCGAGTGGCTGCGCGGGCTCCTCGGGCTCGAAGGGGGACACGTACAGCGCGCGCTCGACATCGGCAGCGGGCCCGGCGGCGCCGCGTGCGTGTTCGCCCGCGCCTTCCCCGAGGCCGAGGTGGTGGCCGTGGACGGCAGCCCGGAGCTGCTGGCGCGGGCCCGCGACCGCGCCGCGCGGCTCGGGGTCGCCGACCGCGTACGGACCCACCTGGCCGAACTGCCCGAGGGGCTGGCTGAGGTGGGGGAGGCGGAGCTGATCTGGTCCAGCAAGGCGGTGCACCACCTGGGGGACCAGCAGGGCGCCCTCGACCGGCTCGCCGCCGCGCTGCGCCCCGGCGGGGTGCTGGCCGTGGCCGAGGGCGGGCTGTCGCTGCGCGCGCTGCCCCGCGACATCGGCATCGGCCGCCCCGGCCTGCTGACCCGGCTCGACGCGCTGCAGGAGGAGGGGTTCGCCGAGATGCGGACCGGGCTGCCCGACGCCAAGGAGACGACCGAGGACTGGCCGGCCATGCTCGCGGCGGCCGGGCTGACCGGGGCCCGCAGCCGCAGCTTCCTGACCGACCTGCCCGCACCGCTCGACGCCCCGGCCCGCCGTCTGCTGCACGCCGACCTGACCCGTTTGTCCGACCATCTGACCGACCGCCTCGACGCAACGGACCGCGCCACGATCGGCCGGCTGCTCGACCCGGACGACGAGGCGGGCGTGCTGCGCCGGCCGGATGTGTTCTGGCTGAGCGCGCAGACCGTCCACGCGGCGGTCAAGCCGCGGTGATCAGGTCCCGGTGACAAGGACCCGGTGACGTGGGCTCGGTGACAAGGACCCGGTGACGTGGGCTCGGTGACAAGGGCCCGGTGACGTGGGCTCGGTGACAAGGGCCCGGTGAGCCGGCCGTGGGCAGGCCCCGGTGGCCGGGGCCTGCCCACGGCGCGTCAGGTCCCTCAGCCGGTGGTGAGGGTGAGGCCGTACGCCTCGAGGATCGGGTTCACCGGCTGGAAGTACGTGGTGCCGCCGGCCGTGCAGTCGCCGGAGCCGCCCGAGGTGACGCCCTGGGCCTGGCTGCCGGAGATGTACGAGCCGCCGGAGTCGCCGGGCTCGGCGCATACGGTCGTCCGGGACAGCCCGCTGACCATGCCCTCGGAGTACCGCACACTGGTGTCGAGCTGTTCGACCGTGCCGCAGTGCCAGCCGGTCGTCGAGCCGGAGCGGCAGACCGAGGAGCCCACCGGCGCCTCCTGGGAGCCGGCGACCGTGACGACGGAGCCGCCGGGGCCGAGCACCACGGGCTTGGGCGTCCAGGTGCTGTTGACCGCCACCCAGGCGTAGTCGTTGCCGGGGAAGCGCGACGCCTGGAAGGTGCCCTGGGCGGCCTTGTTGACGCCGGTGGTGGTGGCGCCCGCCTCGCCGCAGTGGCCCGCGGTGACAAAGCCGCCCTGGGAGCCCTTCGCCACCGAGAACCCGATCGAGCAGCGCGCGGTGCCGTTGATGTAGTACGCCTCGCCGCCGCGTACATCGTCCAGCGGCTTCGGCTGCTCGGCGGACTCCACGATCCGGACCATGCCGCGGTCCACGCCGCTGGCGGTGACGAAGGCCGAGGCCTGGTCGGGGTCGGCCGACTGCACCACCACGCTGTTGCTCTTCACATCCACGTACCAGACGGCGGCGGCCGCGGCCGACGGCGCGCCGTGCTCGGCGGCGCGGTCCAGGGTGCCCTTCGCGGCGGTGAGGTCGTCGAGGCTGTGGTTGACCGTCACGGGCTTGGCGCCGGCGGCGGTGATCATGCCGTGCCGGCCCTGGTCGGTCGTGGCGACGGTGAGCTCGGCGGTCTTGCCGGTCACCCACGCTCCGCCGAACGCGGTCCCCAGACTCCTGCGGAGGGCGGGGGTGGCCGTACCGGCCCGGTACTCGTTGCTGATCCGGGCCCTCGCCTCGTCGGCCGTGAGGCCGAGGTCGCGCCGCATCGCGTCCAGCATCTCGGCGGGGAGCTCGGCGGGGGCCCCGGCGGTGGGGCCGGGCGCCGCCGCGGCGGATGTCGCCAGGGCGGGTATGGCGGTCAGGGAGAGAGCGGCGATGGCGATGGCACAACCAGCGGTGAGGGCAGGTGTGTGTCTGCGGAGCATCGGGTGTCTCCTCGTGTCGTGGGGGCTTGCGCCAACGTAAGCCGCCCCGACACACGCCGCCCACCTGCCCGCTCTCCCCGGTTGCGGCCGGCGGCAACACCCGGCACGACCGCCCGTGGGCCCGCTCCCAAGCCCGTCGCCGGAGGCGGCCCGGCGCCCAGTTGTTGACGGCCGGGGCGCGAGGACGCCACCCGAACAGCCGCCGCCGATCCAGCGGTTGCGCGATCCAGCGGTTACGCGAGTGCCCCCGCTCTGCGGGCAGGGCGGGGGCACTCGAAGGGCCGGGCAGGGCTCGGCATCACACCAGGTTGAAGGTGTCCGGGTCCGGGCCGAGGCGGTTGCCGGCGTCCATCGCGTTGATCGTCGCGAGGTCCTGGGCGTCCAGCTCGAAGTCGAACACGTCGATGTTCTCCGCGATGCGGGACGGCGTGACCGACTTGGGGATCACCACATTGCCCAGGTCCAGGTGCCAGCGCAGCACCACCTGGGCGGGGGACTTGCCGTGCTTCTCGGCGATGGCCCCCAGCCGGTCGTCCTCCAGCAGGCCCTTGCCCTGGCCGAGCGGGGACCAGGCCTCGGTCACGATGTTGTGCCGGGCGTTGAAGGCGCGCAGCTCCGACTGCTGGAACTGCGGGTGCAGCTCGACCTGGTCGATGACCGGGGCGATCTCGGTCTCCGAGAGCAGTCGCTGGATATGGGCGGGGTGGAAGTTCGAGAGGCCGATGGCCTTGGCGCGGCCCTCGGCGGCGATCTTCTCGAACGCCTTCCACGTGTCCACGTACTTGTCGACCCCCGGCACCGGCCAGTGGATCAGATACAGGTCCACGTAATCGAGGCCGAGCTTGGACAGCGAGGTGTCGAAGGCGCGCAGGGCGGAGTCATAGCCCTGCTCGGCGTTCCAGAGCTTGGTGGTCACGAACAGCTCGTCGCGCGGGATGCCCGACGCGGCGATGGCCCTTCCCGTGCCCTCCTCGTTGCCGTAGATCGCGGCGGTGTCGATGCTGCGGTAGCCGGCGTCGAGCGCCGTACGGACCGCGACAGCCGCCTCGTCGTCCGGGACCTGCCAGACGCCGAAGCCGAGCTGGGGCATCTGGACGCCGTTGCTGAGGGATATGAAGGGGACCTTGCTCACGAGCGGTCGATCCTTACGTCGAATGCGGGTACGTACAACGTCAGAGAGAACGGTTAAGGGGAGTGTCGTATTCCCGTTCGGGCCGCTCCGTACGTTGCTTCCCGGCACGCCCCCGCACCACACCCCCGGGCCGTCGGCGGTCCGGCTCACGGCGACCGCTTTGGCCGCCGTGGACCGGAACGCGCGGTCCTCACCCCGCGGCGAGCAGCAGCGGTTCGGGGAGCTCCGCCCGGAATCGCCGCCGCATATGCCCTTCGCGCACCGTCGCGCCCACCTCGACGGCGGCATGGCTGACCGTGGCGCGCGGCGCCCGCACCACCATGGCCAGCCGGTAGGTGCCGCCGATGCCGGCCGTGGGGGTGCGGCGGATCTCCCAGCCCGGGTCGGACCTGAGCTCGCGCCGTGCCTCCAGACAGACCCGTGCGCCCCGCGCGGCTCGGTCCTGCCCGACGAACCCCAGCCGCGGGCCGAGGTGGGCCGGACCGGTGGCCCGGGCCTCCCCGCTGAGCTGCAGCGGGAGCATGGACCAGGCCACCGGCTGGAAGGCGGCGCGGCGATTTCCGGCCGGTTCGGCCGAGAGGGTCAGATCGAGATTGACCGTTTGCAGTTGAGGACTGGCTGCTTCTTGTGCGCAGCTGACCGAAAGATGCACCAAGTGGTACGCCGCACTGTGTGCCTCATCGGCCTTGTTGGCCTCCGATTCCACAAATGCCTTGAGCTCCGGAACCCGGCCCACGAGTTCCGTCGTCACCGGCACGGACAGCGGCCCGCCCAGCGTGACCCGCCCGGCCAGGGCGGCGGCCGCGGCGGGCCGCCGTGGGACATGGCCCGAAGGCCCGCAGATTTCCTCGGATACCAGTGCCAGCTCGCGCTCGGGAAGTTCGGGGAGAATGATGTCGATCATTTCCGTGCCCCCTTTGCGGCTCAGGATTGGTAGAGCGCCTCGATTTCGACGGCATACGCCTGCTCGATCGCCTTCCGCTTCAATTTCAGCGAAGGCGTCAGGAGACCATGCTCCTCCGAGAACTGAGCTGCAAGTATTCGGAACGTACGAATCGACTCGGCTTGGGAGACCAGCGTGTTGGCCGCGACCACCGCCCGCCGGATCTCCAGCTCCAGCTCCGGCTCGCGGACCAGCTCCTGCGCGGGCAGTTCCGGCCGGCGGCGCATCGCCAGCCAGTGCGCGACGGCGTCGGCGTCCAGCGTGATCAGCGCCGCCACATACGGCCGGTCGTTGCCGACCACAATGCACTGGGCGACCAGCGGATGCGCCCTGATCCGCTCCTCCAGGACCACCGGCGACACGCTCTTGCCGCTGGAGGTCACCAGGATCTCCTTCTTCCGCCCGGTGATCGTCAGATAGCCGTCGTCGTCCAGGGTGCCCAGGTCGCCGGTGGCCAGCCAGCCGTCCCGCAGCACCGCGTCGGTCGCCTTGGGATCGCTGAGATAGCCCTCGAAGACCTGATCGCCCGACAGCAGGACCTCGCCGTCGTCCTCGATGTACACGGCGGTGCCCGGCAGCGGAACGCCCACCGTGCCGAAGCGGGTCCGGTCGGGCGGGTTGGCGACGGCCGCCGCGGTGGTCTCGGTGAGCCCGTACCCCTCGAAGATCGTGACGCCCGCGCCCGCGAAGAACAGCCCGAGCCGGCGCTCCATGGCCGAACCGCCCGAGAAGGCGTGCCGGACCCGGCCGCCCATCGCCGCCCGCACCTTGCTGTAGACGACCTTGTCGAAGAACTGGTGCTGCATGCGCAGCGAGGCGCCGGGCCCGGGCCCGATGCCAAAGGCCTTGGCCTCCTGCGCCTCCGCGTACCGCACCGCGACGTCCACGGCCTTGTCGAACGGGCCCAGCCGGCCCTCCGCCTCGGCCTTTCTGCGGGCCGCCGCGAAGACCTTCTCGAAGATGTACGGCACGGCCAGGAAGAACGTCGGCCGGAACGACTGCAGATCGGGCAGCAGCGCGGCCGCGGTCAGGTTCGGCTGGTGGGCCAGTTTCACCCGGCCGCGGATCGCGGCGACCTCCACCATCCGGCCGAAGACATGCGCGAGCGGCAGAAACAGCAGCGTCGCGGCCTCGTCGCCCCGCTTGGAGTGGAAGACCTCCTCGTACAGGGCGACCACGGTCTCGCACTCGGCCATCAGATTGGCGTGGGTGATGACACAGCCCTTGGGGCGGCCGGTGGTGCCCGAGGTGTAGACGATGGTCGCGGGGTTCTCGGGCTGCAGCGCTTTGCGGTGGCGGTGCACCACGTCGTCGTCCAACGATGCCCCGGCCGCGGTCAGCTCGTCCACCGCGCCCGCGTCCAGCTGCCACAGCCGGGTCAGCATCGGCAGCCGCCCGATCACCGAGCCGATCGTCATGGCGTGGTCCTCGTGCTCCACGACACAGGCGGAGACATCCGCGTCATGCAGCATCCAGAAGACCTGCTCGGCGGAGGAGGTGGGATACATCGGCACGCTCTGCGCCCCGATGGACCACAGCGCGAAGTCGAACAGCGTCCACTCATAGCGGGTACGCGACATGATGGCGACGCGGTCGCCGAAGCGCACGCCCTGGGCCAGCAGCCCCTTGGCGAGCCCCATCACCTGGTCACGGAACTCGCCCGAGGACACATCGAGCCACTCGCCGTCCGCTGTTTTGCGGCTCAGCGCCACCCGGTCCGGATCCGCGTCCGCATGGTCGAACACGGGATCCGCCAGGCCTCCGGTCTGCGGCGGGCTCGTCAACGGGGGGACGGTGAACTCGCGCAATGACTAGCTCCTTGAAGCGCTCCGCACAGCGCCGTGACCGTATCTGATCTGGGGCTATGAGCCCGTTGTGCGGCTCATGTGTGACGGCTTTCTCCACCGAATCTCTCCCATCAGGGCACAGATCGGGGCGCCGGGTCAATGCCTCACGCACGGGTTGGTGCGCTGGTCAGGGCACGGGCCCGGCCAGGATCGCGGCGGCCAGCCGGTCGGCCGCGGCCCGGGCCGCGGAGTCCCGCTGCCGCCTCCCGTGCAGCAGTACGAACTCCACCGGGCCGAGCTCGGGCAGCCCGGCCCGGTCCGGGATGCGCGTCAGGCCGGGCGGGATCAGGCCGCGGGTATGCGCCATGACGCCCAGGCCCGCGCGCGCCGCGGCGACCAGCCCGTTGAGGCTGCCGCTCGTGCATACGATCCGCCAGGGCCTGCCGTGCCGCTCCAGCACCTCCAGGGCGCGGGCCCGGGTGAGGCCCGGCGGCGGGAAGACGATCAGCGGCAGGGGGCGGTCGGGGTCAAGACGCAGCCGCTCGGAGCCGATCCACACCAGCTTGTCCCGCCATACCAGGCGGCCCCCCGGCCGCTCCTCGGACCGCTTGGCCAGCACCAGATCCAGCTTTCCCGCCGCCAGCCGCTCATGCAGCGTGCCCGACAGCTCCACGGTCAGCTCCAGGTCCACCTCGGGGTGGTCGCGGCGGAACCCCTCCAGGATCTCCGGGAGCCGGGACAGTACGAAGTCCTCCGACGCGCCGAAGCGCAGCCGCCCGCGCAGCCGGGTGCCCTGGAACCAGCTCGCCGCCCGCTCGTTCGCCTCCAGGATCGTCCGGGCGAAGCCCAGCATCGCCTCGCCGTCCTCGGTCAGCTCCACCCCGTGGGTGTCGCGGGTGAACAGCGGCCGGCCGACCTCGTCCTCGAGCTTGCGCACATGCTGGCTGACGGTGGACTGGCGCAGCCCGAGGCGGTGGCCGGCCTGGGTGAAGCTCAGCGTCTGGGCGACCATGAGGAACGTGCGCAGCTGGGACGGGTCGTACACACCGCAAGTGTAGGCGGGGGCCATCGCGGTTCGCGATGACAGTCAGAGCAGTCAGTGGGATTCCCGATAGCCGTGATCAAGAGCATGCTGGGGAGGCCATCCGTCCAGAAAGAGAGCCGCATGCACCGCCGTACGACCACCCTCCCGTCCTGGCTCCCTCTGGATTGGTTCATCCTCGCCCTGATCGGCACCGTCGGTCTCGCCGCGCTGCTGCCCGCCGACGGCGGCGCCGCGACCGTCACCGACGGGACGACCACCGTCGCGATCGCCTTTCTCTTCTTCCTGTACGGCGCGCGCCTCTCCACCCGCGAGGCGCTGGACGGAATGCGCCACTGGCGGCTCCATCTGACCGTGCTGGCCTGCACCTTCGTCATCTTCCCGGTGCTGGGCACGGCCGCCCGCGGCCTGGTGCCGTATGTGCTGACGCATCCGCTCTACACCGGGCTGCTCTTTCTGTGCCTGGTGCCCTCCACCATCCAGTCCTCGATCGCCTTCACCTCGATCGCCCGGGGCAATGTCCCGGCCGCCATCTGCGCGGGCTCCTTCTCCAGCCTGATCGGCATCGTCATCACCCCGCTGCTGGCCGCGCTGCTGCTGGGCAACGGGGGCGGCGGATTCTCGGCGGACTCGATGCTGAAGATCGCCCTGCAGCTGCTGGCGCCGTTCCTCGCCGGGCAGCTGCTGCGCCCCTGGGTCGGCGGCTTCGTCGCCCGCCACCGCAAGGTCCTCGGCTACGCCGACCGCGGCTCGATCCTCCTGGTCGTCTACGCCGCGTTCAGCGAGGGCATGGTCCGCGGCATCTGGCACCAGGTCACGCTGGGGCGGCTGGGCGCGCTGCTGGCGGTCGAGGCGGTGCTGCTCGCGGTGATGCTCACGCTCACCTGGCACGGCTCCCGGCGGCTGGGCTTCGACCGCGAGGACCGGATCGCGATCGTCTTCGCCGGGTCGAAGAAGAGCCTGGCGTCCGGGCTGCCCATGGCGAGCGTGCTGTTCGGGGCGCAGGCGAGCCTGGCGGTGCTGCCGCTGATGCTCTTCCACCAGATGCAGCTGATGGTCTGCGCGGTGCTGGCCCGGCGCTTCGCCAGGTCGGCTCCGGAGCCGATGGCCCCGGAGCCGACCTCCGCGACGGCGAAGCTGCAGGAGGCCCAGCCGCAAGAGGCTCAGGCGCCGGTCGGCGCCTGAGCCTCAGGGACTAGTCGTCGGCGGGGCGGACGCGGTCCAAAGGAAGCCGTACGAGCGCGGCGGGATCCTTGCCGTGCCCGTCGGCCGGCGTGGCGTTGAATTCACGGACCTGCCGCAGCTCGGTGTCCGACAGCGCACGCGCCCACACCCGTAGCTCGTCCAGATCGCCCGTCAGATGCGAGCGGCTGTCGACGGCCTCGCCGACATGGATGCCGAACGGCGAGGTGCGGGTGACCGGCCCGGGCACATCGGCGGTGGAGAACGCCGTGCCCCCGTCCACGGTCAGGGTCAGCCGGCCCCCGGCGCGGGTCAGCGCGGCATGGTGCCACTGCCCGTCGTTGTATGCGGAGTCGGTGCTCACCGAGGCGCTGGTGAAGGTGGCGGGGCCGTTGACCGTGGTGATCAGCGCCCGTACCCGGCCGCTGGACGGCTCACCGCGCAGCCACACCTGCGGCTGTTTGTTGCCGATGCCGCCCATCCACAGGAACGGCTGCTGGCCCGAGGTGGCGGTGTAGCGGAACCACAGACTCACCGTGAAGTCGCGGGTGCCCAGCGGCAGCGAGGGCCGGAAGGGGATGTGCACCGCGTCGTCCGTACCGTCGAACGACAGCCCCCGTCCGAACCGCCCCTCGGCCCGGGCCGGGCCGCCGAGCACAGTGGCCGGGCGGGCGTCGGGCGCCCGGTCGGAGGTGGTCGGATCGGGGCCGCGGCGCGGGCCGAGCCAGTCCTCGGTGAAGCGGGCGAAGCGGATCTCGTCACGGGCGTCGACGGCGCCGCCCTCGTACATAAGACCCACTTCGTCATGCGAGATGGCGACCATGTCCGAGTAGCCGGACCAGTCGGTGGTCACGACCTTGCCGCGGTCGACGCCGTCCCAGCTGCGACCCTCGTTCCAGGAGGAGCGGATCATCATGGTGCGGCGCCGGTCGGGGTCGGCGGGCGCGGCGAACAGCAGTCGGCTGTAGTCGTCCCGGTCCTCGCTCCGCAGCCGGAGGATCGAGCCCTGCACCTGCGGTGTGTACAGATCGGGGATGGTGCGGAACGGCTTGGTGAAGCTCTCGCCGCCGTCCTTGCTGACGGCGAAGTCGCGGTGGCCGAGGTCCGTGCCGTCCTGTTCGCGCCCGTTGACGTAGACCGAGCCGTCCTCGCGCTCCACCAGCGTCATCTCGGAGGGCTTCTGGCGGAAGGTGCCGTCCGCCGCGACCGGCCAGCTGTCCACCGCGCCGATGCGCCAGGTGCCGCCGCCGTCGTCGCTGTAGGCCAGCGCCGCGTGGTTGGCCGTGATCCGGGTGCCGTCGTGGCTCTCGGTGTTGACGGTGAAGAGCAGCCGCCCCCGGTGCCGGCCATGCTGCAGCTGGATGCCGTGCACGGGCCCGGTGGCGTACCAGGAGTTCCACGAGGCGGGCAGCAGCGAATCGCTCAGATCGCGCGGGGCGGACCAGGTCGCGCCGTCGTCGTCACTGTACTGGAGGTGCGGGGTCCGGTCACAGGGCACCTCACAGCTCCCCGCGTCGTCACGCCCGGTGTTGTACGTACTGGCGAGCACGATGCGGCCGGTGCGCTGGTCCACGATGGGCGCCGGGTTGCCGTGGGTGTCGCCCGCGCCCTCGTTGATCACCTGGAGCGGTCCCCAGGTGCGGCCGCCGTCCGTGGAGCGTTTGAGGACCAGGTCGATATCGCCGGCGTCGCCGCAGTTGTCCTTCCGCCCCTCGGCGAAGGCCAGCAGCGTGCCGTCCTTGGACTTCACAATGGCCGGGATCCGGAAGCACGAGTATCCGCTGTCCTGGGAAGACTTGAAGAGGACCTGCTGCTCGAAGTCGGCACGGGGCGCGGAGGCGGACGACTCCGCTTCCGCGGCCCGTACCGGAATCGGGATCAGGGCCAGCGCCGCGGCGGCGAGGAGAGCCGACACGCGGCGCCGCCATGGTCTGGACCGCTCATGTGTAGCGCGAAGATCTGACGCCATCGTCACCGACCTGCCCTTTCAGCGGCATCTGGACATCACGACATCAAGACATCCCACGTCTGATCGAGTGCTGCCGGAGCAGTGTCCCGTCTCGCCCCCGCGCCGGACAAGGACCCTGCGTCAGATCGTGTGCGAGCCAAGCGGGTTGGGCCGCCTAAGAGGTATCCCGTAATGCCAGGTCAGGCCTGTTTGTCTGTGGGCAGGTGCCGGTTTGTGGTCAGCCGTTGATCTCCAGTTTCAGGTTGTGCAGAGCGGCGATGCTGGCGACGGCCTGGTTGATTCCTTCTTCCTTGCGGCGGCACTGGCGGAGGATCCGGTGGTCCTTGAGGCGTGCGATGGTGTGCTCGGCGACGGCGCGGCGCTTGCGGAACCGCCGGTAGGCCCGGTCCTTGATGATCTTCCGGTCAGGCCCGCGCCGGGGCGAACGGATCCGCCCGATCCCTTGATAACCCCCGTCGCCTGACAGGTGGGGATGATCGGGCAGGGGCTTGCCGAGGGTCTCCCGGAAGACCACCACATCGTTGCGGTTGCCCGGCCAGGCGTCACCGACCGCGACGATACGGCGGTCGTGGGCCCGGCAGACGATCTGCACGTTCACGCTGCGCCGGTAGTTCTTCGACTTCTTCGTCTTCTGCTGGTCGTGCACCCGAATAAGGGTGCCGTCCACCAGCCACAGCTCCTGCCGGTCGGTGGGCGGCGGGCCGAGCAGGGCGGCGAGGTGCGGCGCGAGGTCGGCACCCGGTGCACGGTGGAGTCCGTGGTGGCGAACAGCGCGGCCAGTTGCTCCATGGTGAGGTTGGTGCGGTAGCCCAGGACGACCAGCAGCACCCGGTCGCCGAAGGCCAGTGACCAGGGCCGGCCGCCCACGCTGTCCGGGCGGCGTCACAAACGGGTGATCAGAGTGTGCAACTGCGGCCCGGACAGCCCCGCCCACGCCTTCAACTGGGCTGAACGGCAGGCAGCAAGGCAGGGTTCCATACAATTGACCGTAACCCGAACAGACTTCATGACGTTATGCCTGACGCTGGTCCGGGAGAGGAGGGGAGAGAGCGTGGCGGGTCGATCACCGGCTGCTCCTGCTCCTGCTCCTGGGGAGGGGCGGCGGTTTCGGGGGCCGAACCGGGGTGAGGTGTGGCGGCGGGCGAAGGATGCGCCGGTGTCGGTGATCCGGCTGCCGCTGGTGGTCGGCGATGTGGATGTCCGCCGCAGGGTGGAGCAGTTGTTTTCGGCGATGTGGCAGGTCAAACGCGCGCTGCAGCGTGATGCGCGGGATGTGGTGGATGCCTACTGGGCCGGTGAGGTGCGGCGCGAGCGGGACGTGAAGGCGTGGCGGGCCGAGCTGGGCCTGTCCCGCACCGGGCTGGAGCGGCGCGCGTATCGGCATCTGGAGCGCTCAGGCTGGTTGAGCGATCATGTATCGAAGGCGTTGGTGATGCACCAGGCCGACGAGGTATGGGCCGGCGTGGCCCGGCACCTGCACCCGGACGCGTCAGGGCGGCGGGCCGGGCGTCCCAAGGCCGGGACCTGGTGGGAGTACACCCGCATCCCGGGCCGGGCCCGCTCGCACACCACCGACCGCAAGTGGGAGACCTTCCGCCTGCACGGCACCCTCGCCGGCCACCTGGACACCTTCCGGCACCCCGCGCTACCCACATCGGCCGCCACCCCCGCTCAGGCCGCGGGGCTTATGCCGGGCATGCGGGTGCTGGCCCAGCCGCGCCGCATGCCTGTCCCCGCCCGGCCCACCGGGCGCGTCCCCACGGGGACGACCGATGCCCGGGGACGCGGTCGCAACAGGGCGGCGACCTGGTTCGACCACACCGGGCCGCTGACCGTCGTCTTCGCCGGAGGGCCCACCGGAGGTGGGGAGATCCTCTTGCCGGTGCGGCTTGCGCAGGGTGCGGGACGCTGGCCCTATCTGCTGTACTACCTGAACGACCCGAGCCGGTGGCACAAGATCGACCTCGTGCGGCGGCGGGATCCGGCCGCCCCAGGCGGCTGGGCTTACGAGGCCCATCTGATGATCCTGGCCCCCGGTTACGCCTCCCCCGCCACCCGTACCCGGCGCCGGCAGGCCGCCGCCTTACAGCGCATCGGAGGGGTGGACGGCAACGTCTCCAACCTCGCCGTCGTCTCCCTGCCCGCCACGCTCAACCCCGATGACGGCGGCGTGTGCTCCTCCCGGATCACCCTGACCGAGCAGGAGCAAGACGCCCTGGCCGCAGGGCGCAAGAAGGCCCGGGGGCGCCAGCGCGCTCTTGACCGTTCGCGGCGCGCCTCCAACTCCCAGCAGTACCAGCGCTCCCGGCGTCAGAAGGCCCGCGACGAACGCCGACAGGCAGCAGGTCTGCCCCCGAAGGCCGTCACCGTCCCCGCCGGACCCCGGCGCACCACCACGACCGGAAGACCCCGACAGGCCTACCGTCGCGACACGGTGAGCACCGGCTACCGCAGTCTGCGGGCCCGCCACAGTGCTGCGGCTGCGAGCGCGGCCGAGGCGTCCCACCACCGCGCGAGGAAGATCGCCGCTGCTGTGGTCGCCGCTCACGGCCCGAACCTGACTGTCGAGGACTGCGACATTCGTACCTGGTTCCGCCTGTGGGGCCGCGCCTGCTCCGTCACCACCCCAGGACGGCTGATCACCCGACTCGCCGCCGAGTGCACCGCCACCGGCGGACGACTCCTGCGCGCCTCGACCTTCGCCACCGCCCTGTCCCAGCACTGCCTGTGCGGCCGACGCGTACCCAAGTCCCTGCGCCAGCGCACCCATCACTGCGACCCGGCCGAAGGCGGCTGCGGGCTGAAGGGCGACCGCGACCTGGTCTCCGCCGCCCTGGCCACCTTCACCACCCTCACCGACCCCGACGACCCGACCACCGCCCGCCTGGACCACACCCGCGCCCGCACCGCCCAGATCCTCTTCGCCCAAGGGCTGCAAGAAGCCCTGACCGAGTCAACCGCACCGAAGTCCGCGCCCTCGGGCCGGACCCGCGCGGCAGCCGATCCCCATGGGAATACCCTTCCCCGGCAACGGACGGCCTCTGCTCGGCGAAACGCCGGACCCTGCACCGTGGCAACCCCGGATGAGACCCGACCCGCACCTCAGCGGCCCAAGGCCCACGCCGGAACGACACGACCGCACACCGGCCGCCCCCGTACACACATACGGGATAAGTCTTAGCCCGCCGTTGCCAGACCGGCCGTGATCACCATGTCCAGCAGCGAACGCGAGGTCTCCAGCTCCTCGATGGCCGACGTCATCCGCGCCCGTTCGTCCTGCAGCTGTGCGATCAGCTCGGTGCAGGTGGGCACCAGGTCCTCGCCGTCGTCCCGCAGACACGGCAGGATCTGCGAGATCGTCGCGGTCGACAGCCCGGCGGCGAGCAGCGAGCGAATGCGGTGCACCACGGCCACATCGGCCTCGCCGTAGACGCGGTAGCCGCTGGGCAGGCGCTCCGGCTGGAGCAGGCTCTGCTGCTCGTAGTAGCGCAGCAGCCGCTCGTTCACCCCAGTGCGCCGGGCCAGTTCACCGATGCGCATGCCATGTCCCCTCGTCACACCGCCGCCGGACATTGCCCAGCAGGCTTCTCATGGATGTCAGAGTTTACCCGTCGCGCCCGCACAGCGCGTGATCTATCAGCGCCTTCACCGCCCGGTCGGCCTGTTCCTGCCGCCCCGTATCGGACTCGTCGAAGCTGTTGGTCGACACGGTCACCGCGCGGCGCCCGTCGGTGGTGACGCCGTTCTCGCTGGAGTAGCCGAGGGCGTTGCCGCCGTGGTGCCAGTAGAAGCCGCCGCAGCTCAGCGGGGTCGTCTCCAGGCCGAGACCGGCGCGGCGCCCCGGCTCGTCGGGTATCGGGACGGTCCGCCGCATCTCGGCGAGTTCGGCGGGGCGCAGCAGCCGCCCGGTGAGGAGCGCGCCGAAGAAGCGGTTGACGTCCATCGGGGTGGTGACCAGATCGCCGGACGCGTCGGCCGCCGTGGAGTTGAAGACCGTGGTGTCGACGCGGCGCCCGTCCTCCGCGTAGGTGTGGTACCCGTGTGCGTACGGCGCGGGCAGATACGGCTGGTCGCCCGGCAGGGACGTCCCGGTCAGCCCCAGCGGGCGGATGACCCGGTCGCGGACCTCCGAGCGCCAGGGGTGTCCGGTCACCCTCTCGATGATCATTCCTATGACGACATAGTTGGTGTTGGAGTAGCGGTAGGCCGCCCCGGGCTCGGAATTCGGGGGATGGCCCACCGCGGCGGCCACCAGCTCCCCGGCGGTGTAGTGGCGGAAGCGGTTCTCGTAGTAGCCCCGGGCGGAGTAGCCCGCGGGGAACACTTCGGGGATGCTCGTATAGCCGCGCAGCCCGCTGGTGTGCTGGAGCAGCTGCCGGACCGTGATGCGGCGGCCGTCGTTGCCGTGGCCGCTGACGACGCCGGGCAGCCATCTGTCCACCGTGTCGTCCAGCGCCAGCCGCCCCTCGCCGACCAGCTGCAGCGCGACGGTGGCCACCAAGGTCTTCACCGTGCTGCCCGCGCGGTAGTGGGCGTCGGAGCGCATGGGGGCGCCGGTACGCAGATCTGCCTCTCCCGCCCCGGCCGTGGCGGTGCCGGACGGGGTGTCCAGTACGGCCGCCACCCCGATCGCCCCCGCCTGGTGGACCGCCGCCGTGTCGCGCCGTAACACCTCCGCGCTGCCCCACCCCGGGGAGCTGCCCTTCCCCGGCGCGGGGGCTGCCGCCACCAGAGCGGCGACGGCCGCCAGGGCGGCCAGGGACGCGGCCACGCGCCGCCGCACCGCGCTCACCGGCGCACCACCTCACCGCACATCACCCGGTCCAGAAGCGCCTGTACGGCCCTCTCGGCCCTGAGCAACCGCTCGTCGTCCGAGGTGGTCCCGCTGGCGCTGATCACCACCGAGCGCCGCCCGTCCGCGCTGAACGCCGTCCGCACCGTGCCGCCTTCGAGGTCGCCGCCATGGCCCCAGCGGTAGCCGCCGCAGCTCAGCGGCTGCCGCATCAGCCCGAGCCCGTACCGCAGCCCGGGGAACGCCATCTCGAAGTCGGGGCCCACGGGGACCGTGCGACGCATCTCGGCGAGCTGCGCGGCGGGCAGGAGGTGACCGCCCAGCAGGGCCGTGAAGAACCGGTCCAGGTCCCGCTGGCTGGTCACCAGCGACCCGGCGGCATCGGCCCACGAGATATTCCGAACCGTGGTGTCGGTCCACCGGTCGGAGCCGGGGAAGCGGTGGTAGTTATGGGCGTACGGCTGCTTCAGATACGGGTCGTCGCCGGGCTCGTAGGTGTCCTTCAGCCCCAGCGGCCGGATGATGCGGTCGCGCACCTCATCGGCCCAGGGCCGCCCGGTGGCCTTCTTGATGATCAGGCCGGCGAGCATGTAGTTGGGGTTCGAGTAGTTCCACTTCGGCGCCGGGTCGTCCGGGTCGGCGGGCGGGAAGTCGGGGCTGTGCCGCATCGCTCCGGCGATGCTCTGCTCCGGATCGACGTGGTAGAGCTTCGTCCGCTCGAAGTCCTCTGCCGTGTCCCCCAGGTCTTCCTCCAGGCCGTAGTTGTAGATGCCGCTGGTGTGCTGGAGCAGATTCCGGATGGTGATGCGGCTGCCGTCGTTGCCATGGCCCGACACCAGGCCCGGCAGCCAGCTGTCGACGCTGTCGTCCAGCGACAGACGCCCCTCTGCGGCCAGTTGCAGCACGACCGTGGCCACGAAGGTCTTGGTGACGCTGGCGGCCCGGAAGTTCGCACCGTACGGAACCGGGCGGCCGGTGTGCAGCTCGGCCTCGCCGGCGCGGGCCAGGATCCGTCGGCTGCCGTCGCGCACCTCCACGGACATGCCGATGTACCCGGCCTCCCGGAGGGTCCTGGCCACTTCGTCACGCAACTCGTCCTGGCCGGGCGAGGCGGCGGTCGGTGCATAGGGGGACGCCGCGGCCGGCACCGCCGCGACGCCGCCGGCCGCGACCACGGCGAGCGCCGCGGCCGCGGCCATGCCCCTCAACCTGAGCTTCCTCGAGCGGAGTTGGCCCCATCGGAGTTTGTGCGCGGACGTCGGGACGGAGGGTGTCATGGCGGTTTCCTTCATGCTCACCACCCTCCCGGAGGCGGTGGTGCCGGGACCATCACACCAGCCCTAGTCCCGAGGTCACGCCAGCCCTACTCCTCGGGTATGGCCAGCCCTACCCCGACGGACCGTCAGGCCGAAGACCCGCTGTCGATGACCAGGTCCGTGCCGACCACCGCGCCGGCCGCGGGCGAGGCGAGGTAGAGCACCGCGGCCGCGACCTCCTCGGTCTCCGCGAGCCGGCCCAGCGGGGTGTCCCGCTTCATCCGCTCGGCCCGCCCGGCCTCCGTCTCGCCGGGCCGCAGCGACATCGAGGTGGCGGCGGCCCCCGGGCTGACCGCGTTGATGCGGATGCCCTGGTGGATGTGGTCGAGGGCGGCGGCGCGGGTGAGCGCGGACACCGCCGCCTTCGAGGTGAGGTACGCGGCGAGGTTGGGGATCCGGAGGTGTGCGCCCAGGTTGGAGGCGATGTTGACGATGGCGCCACCGCCGTGGTCCTTCATGTGCGCGATCTCGTGCTTCATGGCCAGCCAGACGCCGGTGACATTGGTCCGCTGCACCGCGTCCCAGTCCTCCTCGCTCACCTCGCCTACGGGCCCCACGCCGCGCAGGATCCCGGCGTTGTTCACCGCGATGTCCAGCCCGCCGAACCGGGTGACGGTCTCCTGGACGAGCGCGTGGAGCTGCCCGGAGTCGGTGACATCGGCCACGGCCGCGGCGGCCTTCCCGCCGGCGGCCTCGATCAGCCCGACGGTCTCGTCCAGCGTGGCCGCGGTGCGCCCCGCGGCGACCACGGACACGCCTTCGGCGGCGAAGGCGAGCGCGATCGCGCGGCCGAGTCCGGAGCCCGCGCCGGTGACGAGAGCGGTCTTGCCGGGGAAGCGGTTCATGGGTGTCTCCTTGAGAGATGGGTGGGTGGTGACGGGTGATAGGTGATGGGCGGTCGAGGAGGCGGCAGGTGGCTCAGGACGGCCGTGGTCCGCTGCGCCCGCTCAGCGCGGTGAGGGCGGCGAACGCAGCCAGCGCGGCCCCCGCCGCGGCCAGGGACGAGGCGTCGCCGCCGAGCGTGAGCAGGACGGCGAACAGGACGGTCGGGCCGAACTCCATCGCCGTGTTCATCACGCCGCCCGCGAGCCCGGCCTGCCCCGACGGCACACCGTCGGTGGCCAGCACCGCGGCGCCCGCGAAGGAGGCCGCCGTACCGAGCGGCAGCAGCACAAGGCCCGGCAGCAGCCCGTACGCGTACGGCATGCCCGCGTCGAGCCCGCCGAGCGCGAGCAGCACGAGCCCCGCGCCGCCCACGCCGAGCCCGGCGGCGGTCACGGCCCGGGCCCCGTAGCGCCGGATGAGCGGCCCCGCCGCCCGCCCCGAGACGAGCAGCGCGACGGCGAACGGCACGAAGGCGGCCGAGGTGCGCAGCGCCGGCCAGTCGCGCTCCTGCTGGAGGTGGAGCGAGAGGACCACAAAGGTCATCGCGGTCCCGCAGGCGGTCAGCGCGATCGCCGAGAGCGCGAGCGCCCGCCGCCGGTCGAGCAGAAAGCGGGGTGGCAGCAGCGGATCGCGGGCGCGGCGCTCGACGCCCCAGAACGCGGCGAGCAGCACGGCCCCCGCAGGCAGCGGCACCAGTACGTCGGCCGACGACCAGGGGTGGGCGTCGGTGACCACGAGCCCGTAACTGGCCAGGGTGATGCCGCAGGTGGCGAGGAAGGCACCCGGGAGGTCGAGCGCTCTTCCCCCGCTCGGCGTGGTGTCCGGAAGCAGCCGCGGCGCGAGGGCGAGGGCCGCGCCGGCCACCAGGAGCGGTACGGCGAAGTTCCAGCGCCAGGACAGCAGGGTCGAGATGACGCCGGAGAGCAGATTGCCCGCGGTCGCGCCGAGCACCGAAAGACCGCCCCAGGTCGCCATCGCCCTGCCGTACGCGGCGGGGGAGGGGAAGACGGCGCGCAGCACGGCCATGGCGGCGGGCGCGCTCAGCGCCGCCCCCGCGCCCTGTGCGAACCGCGCCGCGAGCAGGGCCTCGAAGCCGGGGGCGAGCGGGGCGGCGGCCGAGGCGGCGGCGAGGAGCGCGAGCCCGGCGGTGAGCGCCCGCCGCCCGCCGTACCGGTCGGCCAGCCGCCCGCCGAAGAGCAGCAGCCCGGCGAAGGTGAGCCCATAGGCTGCGCTCAGCAGGATCAGGTCCGAGCGCTGGAGGCCGAATTCCCGCCCGATGCGGGGAAGCGGTACGGAGATCGCGGCGAGCGTGAAGATCAGCGTGGCCTGGACGCTGCCGAGCAGGACGAAGGCGCCGCGCGGGCCGGCCTGCCTGGCCTGCCGGGCCTGTTGGGCCCGCCGGACAGTGCCGGCCGTGGCGTTTGGCTCGTTGCTGGTTTCGGCGGTCATGGTCCCCCGATTTCCTGACCAGATTTCTTGACCGAACGGTTCGTTATAAGGGCATGTACAGGAGCCGCCCGAACGGCTCCGGTGTGCGTACGAGGTGTGGCTCAGTCCAGCATGGCCAGCGCCTGCTCGGCCGCGTCCCGGACCTTGGCCGGGTCCTGAGAGGCCTTGCCGACCACCCGCAGCCCCTGCATCAGTACGAACAGCATGCGGGCCAGCGCCCGCGGATCGCGGTCCTCGGGCAGTTCGCCCTGGGCCTGGGCGCGGACCAGCGCGGCGTACAGCGGGGTCTCGATGTGCTCCCAGCTGATCTCGACCCGCCGGGCCACCACGGGGTCGTGCGGGGCCAGTTCCGCCGCGCTGTTGGTGATGAAGCAGCCGCGGCGGCGCAGCTCAGGGGAGGCGGCCTCGGCGGCGAAGCCGCGCACCAGCGCCCGTACCGCGGGCAGTGCGGGGCCCGGCTGGGACAGGTCGCTCACCAGGCGCGGGTCGCGAGTCTCGGCGTACCGGTCCAGGGCCTTCAGATACAGCTCGTGCTTGTTACCGAAGGTCGCGTAGATGCTGGCGCGGCCGATGCCGAGATGTTCGACGAGGTCGGCCATCGAGGTCGCCTCGTAGCCGCGCTGCCAGAACAGCTCAAGCGCCGACTGGAGTGCCGCGTCGGGGTCGAATTCCTTGGTCCTGGCCACGGTGCAGACTCTAGACTCAATAAGAACGATCAGTCAATAAAAGGCCGGTTCGGCCACCGGAGGGCCAGGAGTCAGAGGGCTGGGCGTCGGGAGAAGGGCCGGCCGGCGCAGGGGGCGCTCCTCACCGGCCGGTCCGTCATCCCGTGCAGCGGGCAGACCGGTGTCAGGTCCTGCCGGCCGCTGTCCGCAGGGCAAGCCGGTGCTCGCCCGCGTACACGTTCATGGAGGCGCCGCGCAGAAAGCCGACCAGCGTCAGCCCGGTCTCGGCGGCCAGGTCCACGGCCAGCGACGAGGGCGCCGAGACGGCCGCGAGGACCGGAATCCCCGCCATGACCGCCTTCTGCGCGAGCTCGAACGAGGCCCGGCCGGAGACCAGCAGCACGGCCCCGGACAGCGGCAGCAGCCCCTGCTGCAGCGCCCGCCCGACCAGCTTGTCCACCGCGTTGTGCCGGCCCACGTCCTCGCGTACGTCCAGCAGCTCCCCCTCCGGGGTGAAGAGCGCCGCCGCGTGCAGCCCGCCGGTCCGGTCGAAGACGCGCTGCGCGGCGCGGAGCCGGTCGGGGAGGGAGGCCAGCGTCTCCGGCTCGATCCGTACCGGGGCGCATCCGTCGTCGCCCACCGGCCAGCGCGCCGTGGTGCGCACCGCGTCCAGGCTGGCCTTGCCACACAGCCCGCACGACGAGGTCGTGTAGACGTTGCGCTCCAGGGTGATGTCCGGAACGGGCACGCCGGGCGCCAGCTTCACGTCCACCACGTTGTACGTATTGGAGCCGTCCGCCGTCGCCCCCGCGCAGTAGACGATGTTCGCCAGCTCGTCCGCCCGCCCCAGGACCCCCTCGCTCACCAGGAAACCGGCGGCGAGCGCGAAGTCGTCGCCCGGTGTGCGCATGGTGATCGCCAGCGGCTTTCCGTTCAGCCGGATCTCCAGGGGCTCCTCGGCGACGAGAGTGTCCGGGCGCGTGCTCACCGCGCCGTCCCGGATGCGGATGACGCGGCGGCGCTCGGTGACCCGTCCCATTTCGATCAGTCCCGTCAGTCCAGGTTCTGTACGTGCTGGTAGCCGAAGCGACCCTTGATGCAGAGATTGCCGTGGGTCACCGGATTGTCGTGTGGCGAGGTGACCTTCACGATCTCATTGTCCTGCACATGGAGTGTGAGGTTGCAGCCGACGCCGCAGTAGGCGCATACGGTCGTGGTCTCGGTCTGCGCCGACTCGTCCCAGGTCCCGGCCGCCCGCATGTCGAACTCCGATTTGAAGCTGAGCGCGCCGGTCGGGCACACCTCGATGCAGTTGCCGCAGTAGACACAGGCCGAGTCGGTCAGCGGGGCGTCGTGCTCGGCGGAGATACGGGCGTCGAAACCGCGGCCCGCGACCGCGATGGCGAAGGTGTTCTGCCACTGCTCACCACACGCGTCCACGCACTTGTAGCAGAGGATGCACTTGTCGTAGTCGCGGACATAGAGGTCGTTGTCGACCTTCGGCTGCTCGTCCATCCGGGCGGCGTCCGGCCCGAAGCGGCCCGGCTCGGCCCCGTACTCCTCGATCCACTCGGCGGCGCGCGGCGTCGTCGACAGGTCTGTGGAGGACGCCAGCAGCTCCAGGACCACCTTGCGGCCGTGCCGGGCCCGGTCGGTGTCCGTACGCACCTCCATGCCCGGCTCCACACGGCGTGAGCAGGCCGGGGCGAGGGTCCGCGCGCCCTCGACCTCCACCACACACACCCGGCAGGCGTTCTTGGGGGTGAGCGTGTCGCCCTGGCACAGGGTCGGGACGTCCTTGCCCGAGGCGCGGCACGCGTCCAGGAGCGTGGACCCCTCGGGGGCGCGCACCGGCTCCCCGTCGAGTGTGAAGTCGACCAGGCGGCGCGGCGGCTGAAGCGGGACGGCGGTCATACGGAGGCTTCCTTCCCGGCGGACGGTCGAGGGGGCTCAAAGACGCCGAGCCGGTCGATGGCGGATTCGACGGCGTTCCAGGCGGTCTGGCCCAGACCGCAGATCGAGGCGTCCCGCATCGCCTGCCCGACCTCGCGCAGCAGCGCGATATCGCCGGCCGCGGCCGCCCCCGTACGGTCCTTGATCCGGTGCAGCGCCTCCTCCTGCCGCACCGTGCCCACCCGGCAGGGCACGCACTGCCCGCAGGACTCGTCGCGGAAGAACTCCGCGATGCGCAGCAGGATGCGCGGCAGTTCCACGCTCTCGTCCAGGACCAGCACCACCCCCGAGCCCAGCGTGGTGCCCGCGGCCCGGGTGCCCTCGAAGGTGAGCCGAACGTCCAGCTCATCGGGGCGTACGAAGCCGCCCGCCGCGCCGCCGAGCAGCACCGTGCGCAGGGCGGGCGGCGGCCCGGCGAGGTCCAGCAGCTCGCGGAGCGTGGCGCCGAACGGCAGCTCGTAGACCCCTGGGCGGTCCACGGCGCCGGAGACGCAGAAAAGTTTGGTGCCGGTGGAGGTTTCGGTGCCGACGCGCGCATAAGCCGCGGCGCCCTCGGTCAGGATCGGCAGGACGTTGACCAGCGTCTCGACGTTGTTGACCGCGGTCGGCTTGCCGAACAGGCCCTTCTCGACGGGGAACGGCGGCTTGCTGCGCGGCTCGCCGCGCCGCCCCTCGATCGAATTGAAGATCGCGGTCTCCTCGCCGCAGATGTACGCCCCCGCGCCGCGCCGGATCTCGATGTCGAACGCGAAGCCCTGGCCCAGCACGTCCGGGCCGAGGAGGCCGCGGGCGCGCGCCTGGCCGATGGCGTGCTCGAGGCGGGCGAGGGCGCGCGGGTACTCACCGCGGAGGTAGAGATAGCCGTGGTGGGCGCCGATCGCGTAGCCGGCGATGGTCATGGCCTCGATGAGCGCGTACGGGTCGCCCTCCATCAGCACCCGGTCCTTGAACGTCCCCGGCTCGCTTTCATCCGCGTTGCACACCAGATAGTGCGGGTGGTCGGGCTGCCGGGCGGTGGCGTCCCACTTACGCCCGGTCGGGAACGCGGCCCCGCCCCGCCCCACCAGACCCGCGTCGCTCACCTCGCGGATCACCCCGGCGGGCCCGAGCGCGAAGGCCCGGCGCAGGGCGGCGTAGCCGCCGTGGGCGCGGTAGTCGTCCACACTCGCCGGGTCCACGACCCCGACCCTGCGCAGCAGCCGCAGCCCCTGGGCCTCGCTCCCGGTCCCGGCCCCGGCCCCGGTCCCGGCCTGCGGTACGGCGGCCACGGCGGGCGGCTCGGCCGGTGCGTCCGCCACCGCGCGGGCGGCCTCGGCGACGGTGGCGGGGGTGGCGGGGGCGATGACGGCGGTGGCGGCGGGCCCGGAGGCGGTCGTTGGTGCTGCTGTGGCCCCAGAGGAGTCAGCGGGTACGCCCGCGCGGATGGCCAGCGCCGCCGGGGCGCGCTCGCACAGGCCGAGACACGGGCTCGGCTGCCAGACCACACCGTCCGCCCGGGCCGACCCCGCCGCCCCCAGGTCGCGCTCCAGCCCCGCGCACACCTCCGCCGACCCGCGGGCCGCGCAGGCCAGGTCCGTACAGACGTGGACGACGGTGGCCGGGCGGGGGCGGACCGAGAACATCGCGTAGAAGGTCGCCACGCCATAGCCCTCGGCGGGCGGCACGGTCAGCCGGCGGCACAGATAGTTCAGCGCGCCCTCGCTGATCCAGCCCACGCGGTCGTTGATCGCGTGCAGCCCCGGCAGCAGCAGGTCCCGCCGCTCGCGCGCCGCCCGCCCGCCGCGCGCCCAGCGCAGATCGGTGTCCGTACGGTCGTCGGCGCCCTCCCAGGCGGACTCGGGCGGGCCGAGCAGCGCGTCGACGGCGGCCCGCTCCTCGTCCGTCGGCTTGCTGTCACCGAAGTGCAGATCCACGCTCAGCTCCTCACATCGGCGACATCGGCGGGCACGGGAAGCTTTTCGATCCGGATGGCCGACGCCTTGAACTCGGCCGTCCCGGCGATCGGGCAATTCGCCTCGATGGTCAGCGCGTTGGTGTCGACCTCGTCGGGGAAGTGCATGGTCATGAACGCCAGCCCCGGCCGCAGCCCCGGGTCGATCCACACCGGCGCCACCACCGCGCCGCGCCGCGACGCCACGCGCACCTCCTCCTCGGCCACCACCCCGTAGCGGTCCGCGTCCTCCGGGCACAGCTCGATGTACTCGCCGCGCCGCAGCGGGGAGGCGAAACTGCCGCTCTGCACCCCGGTGTTGTACGAGTCGAGGCGCCGCCCCGTGGTGAGCCGGATGGGGTAGCGCTCGTCGGTCAGATCGACCGGCGGGTCGTGCTTGACCGGTCCGAAGGGGGCACGCGGACCGCGCCGCGCCGGGTCCGCCGCCCACAGCCGCCCGTGCAGATAGCTGGGCTCCAGCCGCTCGGTGCTGGGGCAGGGCCACTGGATGCCGTGGTGTTCCTCGAGCCGTTCGTACGTCATCCCGAAGTGGTCGGGGGAGACGGAGCGCAGCTCGTTCCACACCTCCTCGGCATCCGTGAACTTCCAGTCGCGGCCGAGCCGCCGGGCCAGTTCGCAGATGATGTCGATGTCCTCGCGCGCCTCGCCCGGCGGTTCGACCGCCTTGCGCACCCGCTGCACCCGCCGCTCGCTGTTGGTGGTCGTGCCGTCCGTCTCGCACCAGGCGGCGGTGGCGGGCAGCACGACATCGGCCAGTTCGGCGGTCTTGGTCAGGAAGATGTCCTGGACCACCAGGTGGTCCAGGGCCCGGAGCCGCCGGATGGCCTGCTCGCTGTCGGCCTCGGACTGGGCCGGGTTCTCGCCGACGCAGTAGACCGCGCGCAGCCGGCCCTCCTCCATCGCCTCGAACATCTCGGTGAGATTGAGCCCGTAGCGCGGCTGGATGACCACGTCCCACGCCGCCTCGAACTTCCCCCGGCTCGCCGGGTCCAGGATGTCCTGGAAGCCGGGCAGCCGGTTGGGGATGGCGCCCATGTCGCCACCGCCCTGCACGTTGTTCTGCCCGCGCAGCGGCTGCAGCCCGGAGCCGTGGCGGCCGACGTGGCCGGTCAGCAGGGACAGATTGATCAGCGCCCGGACGTTGTCCGTGCCGTTGTGGTGTTCGGTGATGCCCAGTGTCCAGCACAGCTGGGCGCGTTCGGCGGTGGCGTAGCGTCGCGCGAGGTCGCGGATCGCGGCTGCCGGCACCCCGGTGACCTTCTCGGCGACGGACAGGGTCCAGGGCTCGACCTCGGCCACGTACTCCGTGAAGCCGCTGGTGGCGCGGTCGATGAAGGCGTGGTTGGCGAGCCCGGAATGGATGATCTCGCGGCCGACGGCGTGGGCGAGCGGAATGTCGGTGCCGACGTTGAGCCCGAGCCAGCTCTCCGCCCATTCGGCGGTGGAGGTGCGGCGCGGATCGACGGCGTACATCCGGGCGCCGTTGTGGATGCCCTTGAGTACGTGCTGGAAGAAGATGGGGTGCGCGAAGCGGGCGTTGGAGCCCCACATCACGATCAGATCGGTGTCCTCGACCTCGGCGTACGAGGAGGTGCCGCCCCCGGAGCCGAAGACCGCCGACAGGCCCGCGACGCTGGGCGCGTGGCAGGTGCGGTTGCACGAGTCCACGTTGTTGGTGCCCATGACCACGCGCGCGAACTTCTGGGCCACGTAGTTCATTTCGTTGGTGGCGCGGGCGCAGGAGAACATCCCGAACGCGTCGGGCCCGTACGCCCCGGTGGCGGCGGTGAACCCGGCGGCGGCCCGGTCGAGGGCCTCCGCCCAGGTGGCGCGGCGCAGTTCGCCGCTCGCGGGGTCCCGTACGAGCGGGTGGCTGAGGCGGGGGTAGCGCCTGGGCTGTCGGTTGCGGTTACGGGCCACGACGGGCTCCTTATGACGGCATGACGGCTCACACATCGTCGGCAACGCGAGCATGTCGACAGGATATTGAATACAGTATGCCTGCCGAGGTTGTTAGGGAAGGGTCACACAGCCGTGTGGGTCATCGATAGGTTCTGAGCGTGCAGCCTCTCACTCTCCTCACCTCCAGCCGGATCATCTCCGACAAGCCGATCCAGGACTTCGACGTCGTACTCATCGACGGACAACCCCTGGTGGTCTGCGCCGACTTCTCCGGCCAGGACGCGTTCTCCTGGGATCCCGTCGATGACCGTTGGACCGCCCACCCGCTGGACAACCCGTGCGGGCCGAACGAAGACGATATGCAGCTGGACTGCCTGCTCTCGATCGGTGCCGTGGTCCTCGACGGACGGATCGCGGTCGGCGGCGGCGGGTACCGGCAGCCCTTCGCCCAATGGGATCTGCGAACGGGTGCGGTGCTGACCTACGCACGCGACGAACACGGAGGGGTGGCGCGGACCTCGACCATGGAACTGCACGGCCGGCCCTTGTTCATCGCCGGCGACAGCAGTGTGGGTTCTCCGGTGCGGCTGTGGGATCCGTCCCAGCGTGACTCCCTCACCAAGGACGAGGATGAGGACGAGGGCCGGTTCACGATCAACTATCTGGCCGAGCCCATCGACGTGTGCTGGCATCGCGACAGCATCGGCGGGCTCGCTTCCGGAACGCTTGAGGGCCGCCCAGTGGTGATCTCCAGTGGTGGAGACGCTTGTGTGATGGTGTGGGATGTCGACGACATGACGCCCGTCGTCCAGTTCGACGATGCTCCCGTCCCGGCCGGCGGGGTCGGTCTGATCCCCGTCGACGGCCGGATGCGCGTGGTGGCGGCAGGTGGCACATCGGTGCTGCTGGGTGACGCCGGCACCGGCACCTGGAGTGACTGCCTTGAGTTCTCGGACGATGAGGTCGACCTGGACGAGGAAGGCATCAAGTGCATGGATGTCGGCGTCCTGAACGGCCGGCCCATCGCGGTGACCGGCGCGAAGAACGGCGTGGTGTGTCTGTGGGACCTGGAGGGACGCCGCCTTCTCGGGGCCCCGGTCACCGAGCAGGAAGGAGAGGTGTTCGCCGTTCGCATGACGGAGGTACGCAACCGACCTGTCCTGCTCACGGCTGGCCGGGACGGCCGGATGCGTGTCTGGGACCTTCCCAAGTGACGCATCGGAACGTACCGCCCCGGCCCATTCGGGCTCAGCCGGTGAAGAGCTGGGTGGCCTTGCGTACGAGCTCGTAGACCCCGTAGCCGAACGGGAGGACCACCCAGGCCCAGACGGCCACGGTCAGCACCGTGCGGTTCCTCATCGGTCCGTTCCCTTCTCGGCGGGCTTCTCGGCGGGTTGCGCGGCGGCTTGCTCGGCCGGCTCTGCGGCGGGCTCGTGGAAGCGCGGATCGACCGGCCGGATCAGCTCGTTGGCCACGAAGCCGATGACGAGCAGGCCGATCATGATGGACATGGAGAGCGAGTAGAGGCCGGGGCCGGAGTGTCCGGCCTCCTTCTGGTGGTCGGCGACCTTGTTGACGATGAACGGGCCGAGGACCCCGGCCAGCGACCAGGCCGTCAGCAGCCGCCCGTGGATCGCGCCCACCTGGTAGGTGCCGAACAGGTCCTTCAGATACGCCGGTACGGTCGCGAACCCGCCGCCGTAGAAGGACAGGATCACCAGCGCGCAGACCACGAACAGCGGCTTGGAGGAGTCCCCGAGCTGCGCGAGCGCCAGATACATCAGCGCGCCCACGCCCAGGTAGATCCGGTACATGTTCTTGCGGCCGAGCAGGTCGGAGGTCGACGACCACAGCAGCCGACCCGTCATGTTCGCGGCCGACAGCAGCGCCACGAAGCCCGCGGCCGCTGAGGTGGTGACGGAGGCCGAGGTGTCCGCGAAGTAGTCCGTGATCATCGGCGCGGCCTTCTCCAGGATGCCGATGCCGGCCGTGACGTTCATGCACAGCACGACCCACAGGCACCAGAATTGCGGGGTGCGGATGGCGTTGCGGGCGGAGACATGGGCGGTGCTGACCAGGCGGCCGGGTGTGCTCGACGGCTCCCAGCCGGTCGGCCGCCAGCCGTCCGGCGGCACCCGCACCAGCAGTACGCCGAGCGCCATGAACGCCCCGTACGTGAGCCCGTGCACCAGGAAGGTGGATGCGATGCCGGAGCTGTCCTCGCCGAACGCGTCCAGCAGCCGGGTCGACCAGGGCGAGGCGATGAGCGCGCCGCCGCCGAAGCCCATGATGGCGATGCCGGTGGCCATCCCTGGTCGGTCGGGGAACCACTTCATCAGCGTCGAGACCGGCGAGATGTACCCGATGCCGAGGCCGATGCCGCCGATGAAGCCGTAGCCCAGCACCACCAGCCAGTACTGGCGGGTGGCGGCGCCCAGCGCGGCGACGAGGAAGCCGGAGGAGAAGCAGACCAGCGATACGAACATCGCCCAGCGCGGGCCGTTGCGCTCGACCAGGGTGCCGCCGAAGGCCGCGGAGAGGCCCAGCATCACGATGCCCAGCTGGAAGGGGAGCGCGCTCGCCGTTCCCGACAGGTCGAGCGAGGACTCAAGCGGAGGCTTGAACACGCTCCAGGCGTACGCCTGGCCGATGGCGAGATGGACGGACAGCGCGGCGGGCGGAACCAGCCAGCGGCTCCAGCCCGGCGGTGCGAGGGTGCGGGAGCGGTCGAGGAAGGCGAGGCGGGGAGTGGAGGGCATGGCCGCGACTCTAAGTAATTCGGCCACCTCCTGACCAGATGTCAGGCGGTCAGTGCGTGGACAGTATGGGTAAACTGTAGACAATAACCAATCGACAGGGGGCCCGATGCTGTCCAGAGGACTACCGCAGGGCGCGGTGCCGAAGCTGGAGCGACCGGGGCCGCTCCGCGAGCGCGTCTACGAGGCGCTGCTCGAGCTGATCACCACCCGCGCCCTGCGCCCCGGCCAGCACCTGGTCGAGAGCGAGCTCGCCGGCCACCTCGGAGTCTCCCGCCAGCCGGTGCGCGAGGCGCTGCAGCGGCTGAACACGGAGGGCTGGGTTGATCTGCGCCCCGCCCAGGGCGCGTTCGTCCACGAGCCCACCGAGGAGGAGGCCGACCAACTCCTCACGGTCCGCACCCTCCTGGAGGCCGAGGCCGCCCGTCTGGCCGCCGCGCACGCCGGGCCGTCCGGGGTCGAGGCGCTGGAGGAGCTGTGCGTCAAGGGCGAGCGCGCGGTGCTCGCCGACGACGTGGACGGCGCGGTCGCGGCCAACGCGGAGTTCCACGCCAAGGTGATGGAGCTCGCGGGAAACGCGGTCCTGGCCGAGCTGGCCGCCCAGGTGGACCGCCGGGTCCGCTGGTACTACACCCCGGTGGCCCGCCAGCGCGGCAAGCAGTCCTGGATCGAACACCGCGAGCTGATCGCGGCCATCTCCGCCCAGGACGAGCGCCGCGCCACGGACGTCATGCGCGCCCACACCGAACACACCCGGCGTACGTACCACGAGCGCGAGCGCGGCTGACGAGCTGACGGGCTGACGGGTCGACAGGCTGACGGGTCGCGGAGGCGCGTCACTCCACGCGTTCGACCGCCTCCTTGGCCTCCTTCAGATCCGCCCCGGTGATCTCCCGGTAGGCCTTGATGGCGTGGAGCTTCTTCCCCTCCACGAGGTGGGCCCGCACCGGCGCCAGCTCCGGCTGGGGTTCCTCGAGACCCAGGTGCTCGAGTATCAGATCGACCTTACGGGTCAACTGCGCGGTCCTGCGGTTCAGCTTGTCGATCTTGCGCTCGACGGCCGACCCCAACACCGCGATGACCATAACGACCAGGGCTATTGCTGTCAGTGTCATGCTCCGCAACCCTAACGACCATGGTGGCGCCGGGTGGCGTGGACGGAGCCGAGGAGGCCCAGGGCCTCGGCGCTGGGGCTGCCCGGTTCGGCGTGGTAGATGATGAGCTGCTGGCCGGGGGCGTCACGTACGTCGAAGGCCTGGTAGGTGAGGGTGATCGGGCCGACGTCCGGCTGCAGGAAACGCTTGGGCTCCCGAGTCTTGCCGCGCACGCTGTGCGTGTTCCAGAGGCGGGTGAACTCCGCGCTGTGCTCGGTGAGGGTGGCGACGAGCTCGCGCAGCCGCGGATCGTCCGCGTCAAAGCCGGTCGCCTCGCGCAGATTGGCCACGGTGGCCTGGGCCGTCCAGTCCCAGTCCGGGTAGAAGCCACGCGCCACGGGGTCCAGGAAGGCCATGCGGACCAGATTGTCCGCCGCTGCGAACGGGGCGTACAGGGCGTCGGTCAGGGCGTTGGCGGCGAGGATGTCCATGGTGCGGTTGATCACGAACGCCGGGGTGTTCGGGTAGCCGTCCATCAGCTGGCGCAGCGCCGGGGACACGGTGGCGGCGGTGGCGGAGGGCCGTAGGCCCGGCGCCACCCCGGCCACTCGGTGCAGATGGGCCCGGGCGTCCCGATCGAGGCGCAGGGCGCGGCCGAGGGCGTCGAGCACCTGGGACGAGGGATGGCGCTCACGGCCCTGTTCCAGCCGCGTGTAGTAGTCGACGTTCATCCCGGCCAGGACCGCGACCTCCTCACGGCGCAGCCCGGCGACCCTGCGCACCCCGTGGCTTGCCATGCCGATGTCCTCGGGCCGCAGGGCCGCGCGCCGCGTACGCAGAAAGTCTCCCAGGTGGTTGTCAGCCATGTGTCCAGCCTAGGCGGCGGCTCAGCGGGCTGCCCGGGTGTGCCGCACCCAGGCAGCGCCTGTCCTGGTTGACGGCCGCTGACCTGCTCAGACTCGGCGTGACGGAAGTGTTCCACCTGAGGATTTACGGAGAAAACACATGACGGACACCGCTGGGAATGCCAACAAGGTCGTCCTGGTCACCGGAGCGAGCAGCGGCATCGGGGAGGCCACCGCCCGCCGCCTGGCCGCCGACGGCCACCACGTCCTCCTCGGCGCGCGGCGCGTCGACCGCCTGGAGGCGCTGGTCCAGGACATCACCGCCGAGGGCGGCAGCGCCGCCTGCCGGTCGCTGGACGTCACGGACGCCGCCGATATGCGGGACTTCGTCGCCACCGCCGTTGAGCGCTGGGGACGGGTGGACGTGATGGTCAACAACGCCGGGGTGATGCCGCTCTCGCCGCTCGGGGCGCTGAAGGTCGACGAGTGGGATCGCATGATCGATGTGAACATCCGCGGTGTGCTGTACGGCATCGCGGCCGCCCTGCCGGTGATGCGGCAACAGCGCGGCGGGCACTTCGTGAACGTCGCCTCGGTCGGCGCGTACGAGGTGTCGCCCACCGCCGCCGTGTACTGCGCGACCAAGTTCGCCGTACGCGCGCTCTCCGAGGGGCTGCGCCAGGAGTCGGCCACCGACATCCGGGTCAGCGTGGTGTCCCCGGGCGTCACCGAGTCCGAACTCGCCGATTCGATCTCCGACCCGGAGGCCCGCGAGGCGATGAAGGCATATCGCGCGGTGGCCATCCCCGCGTCGGCGGTCGCGGATGCCATCGCCTTCGCGGTCAGCCGGCCCGCCGAGGTCGACGTGAACGAGATCGTGGTGCGCCCCACCGGGAGCGCCCAGTAGCCCGGGTAGCCCCCATTGTCCTGCGGAAACGCGGGACGGCGGCACGCCTGCACCACG